>JBCDKO010000048.1:0-23723 GCA_038746525.1 Bacteroidota bacterium | reverse complement strand
TGGGTACACTGACGAGTCCGCCCCAGCTTTCCCTTGCAATAGTGGGTGTGTTGACATTTTTCACAAATGAACCCATCGGGCCATTTGAGTTGAGCGAGGTGGTCATAGCAAGCCTGGTCATCAGGAAATTGTTGTTGGAACTGGAAGAGGGTGAGGCTTTGGTATTTTTTCTCCATGATTTTGATGGTTAAATATTACTTTCAGTTACTGAAAAACAATGGTTTAACCAAGAAATACCGCCATCAAAAATAAAATATTTACTAAGTGCCTACTTCAATAAATTGATTATCAAATATTAACAAATTAAATCTTCTGAAATACGGATTTACCTGAAAACTGAAAAATATATTATTTTGTAAAAATTATTTTTTAAGTTGATTATTTCAATAAAAATTGTTCTTTAAGCTCTCATTAAAATAATATTTTATCTAAACAACTAAATAGTAACGAATAACACCCGAATTTTTCGGGTTAGAGCCCTATTTCCAATGATTCAACTCTAATGGCTAAGAAAGATCAAGGCCAAAAGCAAAGAGTTTAATAGTATTGAGATATATCTAAGTTTTCTTCATCTGAAATCGTCAATTGCGCATCGACAATAAAAATATTCTTCTGACCTCTCCCGAACCTTGGGAACATTTATTTGTATCAAAACATCATTATGCCATAGAACTCACGAAAAGGGGAAACGCCGTTTATTTTCTCAATCCACCAGGAAATAAAATTCAAATCTCCAAATCGCAATACCCTAACCTTTACCTCATAGATTATGCAGGTTTTATTAAAGGACTTTATTTAATGCCAAAATGGATAAGAACATTTGAGACGATGAGAATATTTAGAAAGCTTCAACAAGTTGCACGAGTTAAATTTGACATCATCTGGTCTTTTGATAACTCCGTTTTTTATGACTTTGATTCACTTCCTAATAGACTATTTAAAATATCGCATAGCATGGACCTCAATCAAAATTTTCAGATGGCCAGGTCATCACGCTCTGCGGATGTTTGCTTCGGTGTAACTCCAGAGATCGTAGAGCGCCAGAGGAAGCGCAACAAGCATTCATACTTGATTACCCATGGGGTAACTCTTCATTTACCAATTGAGAAGATTATTTTACCAGGAACTAATAAAAAGAAAGTCCTTTATTTTGGAAATTTGGCAATGCCCCATTTGAATTGGGATCTGCTAAAAAAGGCAACTGAGCGTTTTTTAGCAGTTGATTTTATCTTGGTCGGATCAAATCATGCGTTTGCTCACAAGATTCATACCCGGAATCTTCATCTGGTGAATTCCGTCTTCTCAAAATATTTGCCAGGGTACATGGCAGCTTGTGACGTTCTCATACTTTTCTACAAAAAACAATATCATAACTCTTATGCGATGCCTCACAAAATGTTGGAATATCTCTCTTCGGGTAAGCCAATCGTTTCCAATGAGTTTCCCGGTTATAAGGAAATGACTGATTTGATTTACCAAGCAGATACGCAGGTAGAATGGATCCAAAATCTAGAAAGAGCGCTGGACAAGGATGATCCCCGGAAATCTGAGCAAAGAAAGAGTTTTGCATCAGCAAATACTTACAAAACTAAACTGCATGAAATACAACAAATCATCCAAGAACTATGAGAGATCTGGTTTCAGTTATCGTACCAGTTTATAATGCAGATCCCTATTTGCAGGAGTGCATTCTTTCCGTTTTAAACCAAACCTATTCCAGTTGGGAATTACTACTTGTCAATGATGGAAGTATGGATCGATCTAAGGAAATAGCACTCTCATTTGCAGATCAAAGGATTAAATATTTTGAACAGGAAAACAAAGGAGTAAGCGCTGCCCGGAATTTGGGTCTACATCATATGAATGGAGATTTTTTTTGCTTTTTGGATGCTGATGACATCTTCACTCAAAAGTCTTTGGAAAGCAGAATTGGTTGTTTTTATGAGGATAATGAATTGAATTTTGTGGACGGAATTGTAGAAAATAGAAGTAGGTATTTAAGCGAAGTGAAATCTACTTGGACTCCTTCTTTCACCGGAAAACCGCTATCCGAGCTATTGCAATTCAAAGATTCTTGTTTTTTAGGTATAACCTGGATGATTAAGAGAAAGAAAGGCATTCAGTACCAATTTGACGAAAAAATGACGTTTGCAGAGGATTTATGGTTTTACATTAATCTGGCAAAAAATGGATGGAAGTATTCATATGTCAATGAAGTGATCTATTGTAGAAGACGAATACCCAATAGCGCCACTACTGACATGAACAAACTGGCAACTGGGTACCAAAATCTTTATGATAAAATAAAAGAACTGGGTCTATTGAGCGAATTTGATTTAATGGAGCTAAGAAAAAAGATCAAACGTATCGTAATAAAATCCGCATTAGGTAAGAGGCGTTTCGCATTAGCTATGAGAGCGCTATTATCAGGCTTATGAAGCACCACATTGTTATTTCTTATCATTCTTTTAACAATCCCATTAATAAAGGGCTTTTACTTCAGTACCTCAAAGCCTTTCAAAATACTTATCCAACCAGTTATAGGTTTCATTTAATCACTTTTGAGCAGAGGGCATACCAACTGGAACCGGAGAAAAGGAAATCAATAGAGAAAGAGCTCAAAGGACAAAACATTCATTGGAAACCGGTCAATTATCACACAGGCGGGGCAATGATGGTATTTAAAAAGGCCTGGGATTTTCTTTTGGCTGCATGGGTTATACTAATTTATAGATTAAAATTTCCCATCTGGTCTATCATAGGTTTTACTTCTATAAGTTCAGTTTTAGCCTTCCTTTTGTCTCGATTAATCCGGGTGAGATGCGTGTGTTTTAATGTGGAGCCTCACAGTAAGTACATGAGGGAATTAGGGCTTTGGAATGCTAAAAGTATGAATTATAAACTTTTAGACTATTTGGAAAACCTGATACTTAAGAAAGCCGATTACGTAGCTGTCCCAACGAGAAATGCGCTTAGAGATTTTTCAGGCATAAGAAAGGAACTTCAATTTGTCCCAACCAGCATAGAAATAAATGATTTTAATTTTTCTGAAAATTCTCGGAAAAAAATAAGAGACAAGTTTAAAATCATTGATGAAGAAAAGGTTTTGATTTATGTAGGTAAGTTTGACGGGATTTATTTTTCTGCTCAAGAGATCGCTGCTATTTTCAAGAAGATAGAAGACAACTCTGAAGATAAGCTTTATTTTTTGGTGATTACAGGAGACAATACGACGACAATTAATGAGATTTTTTCGGAGAATGGCCCTTCTCAGTTTGCTATTAGTGGTAGCGTGCCTTATGAAAATCTATACGAGTATTTATCAATGGCGGATGTAGGAGTTCTTTTTTTACCACCATTTCCTTCACAAAGCTACCGTTGCCCTATCAAAACTGCTAACTACTTGGCATGTGGACTTCCTATCTTGGTCAATGAAAATGTAGGAGATGATCCTTGGCTGGTCAAAGAAAAGAACGTAGGTTGGGTTATTGATTTGGAAAAACCAATCGTATCCTTAAATTTCTTGCCATCACGAAGTTATTGTAGAAGTGTAGTATCCGAGGAAAGAAGCATCAATCATGTAACTTCTTTTTTTGACAAAGCCATCTCTTCGTTGTATTAATAACATAAGATTAGTTTAAGGACCGCTTAATAGAATAGCGCCAATATCTGTAATAAAACTGGACAAAGTAATACCTGATGTTAGCGTATTGACTTTATGGAATCCTTTGAAAAACTGGATTTTGGCCCAACTCTTCGTTACTCAAAATTTCAAAAGCCTCATTTACGACCAGTAAACTACGTTTTTGAAATTCCGAAAAGCCTCGATTTGAACCAGAAATCCGGTTTTGCAAAGGATTCTTTATATAATTTAAAATGTGTTCTAAATTGACCTATTACATTGATTAGTAAATTAATCCTTTGTTACATCATCCCACATAAGATGGCGTCATTTCATCTATTCAGGTGAGGAAGTTTTAAGCATCATAATGGTCCACTAAAGCGGTAATGTCCTTGCGGCTATTTCAGGATGAAATTCAATGTTTTTCACCTTGATAAATTGGTTTTTGGTTAGTAGTGTAGCGTCCCTATTTGGACTTTTCATAGATTCATTGTCCTTTTAACCTTTGATAAGATCAATGAAAAAAATTTTAATCTTATCCTATCATAGTCTTCCATTAGATGTGATCGCATCTTATCGGGCAAATGCATACCTGAAACACTTGAAAAAGTTTGGTTTTGAACCGACCTTACTTACTCATTTTTTGGGCATGGATTCAGATCATCATGCATTGCGAGAGGAATATAACTATGGTACAATCATCAGAATTCCGTTTGAAAAATCGCTAGTTTCCAGGTTTTTTGAGTTTCTCGAAAAGATTCCTTATTTAAACAAAGCTTCAATTTTGCTGCGATGGGCTTCTGGCTATCTCGATAGTGACCCAAAAGCGATCAGGAGCTATGAAGCGATGAAAAACTACTGCTTCAAACAAGTAGATTTTAAAGAGTATCATTTAGTAGTGGGCATTTTCTCTCCACACCATCACCTGCGAATTTGCTATAAAATACATAGGAGATACAAAATTCCTTATGTTTTGGATTTCAGGGATCTTTGGAATAACCGAGTGATCCATAACTATTACATACCTAATCAGATCGAAAAGATACAAGATGCGCTCACCAAAAGGTATTGGAAAAAATGGCTCTCAAAAGCTTCTTTTTTTACGATTACAAGTGAAGCCTGGAAAAATAAAATCCAAGAATTTACCTCTACTAAAGGATACATCATTACAAATGGATACGATGCCGAAGCATTTGAAAATTTTGATATGGTTGGTAGCAATTCAGAATTCGTGTTATTGTATGCTGGCACCCTCTATGAGCATCAACGACTAGATATTTTCCTGCAAGGCTGCCATTCATTTATAGAAAACCATCAACCAGATAAATTCAAAGTAAAGTTTATTGGTTCAGACAGACCAGTAATGGTAAGATGCAAAGTGAGTGGATTCATGTATCAGCCTAAGAAACGCATTTTAGATAAATTGAACAGCAACTATTGTGAAGTCATCCGTAGAATTCCCAAAGTAGAGCTATTCAAAGAAATGGAGCACTCCCAGCTGCTTTTGTTTCCCGGCTTCCCGGACGCTCCCGGTACTCATACCGGAAAGATTTTTGACTATTTAGGAGCAAGACGCAACATATTGATGGTAGGTGACGATCATGATGTGGTAGGCAATATGATAAGAGAAACAAACGCCGGAGTAATAAAAAATACACCCAATGGGGTAAGTGAATATTTGATAAGTATTTACAATCAATGGATGGAAATAAAAACAACAGCATATTCGGGTAATGTAGCAGCCATTTATCAATACTCCAGAGAGAATCAAGTAAGAAAAATGGGAAGACTTCTTACAAATGAATTAACGAATAAGGAGCTTTGTTAAATAGCATTTAATTGATGGAAGAAATAACAATCTTAAAACCCAAGAAAGGCTGGGCGATCATCGATTGGAAAGAATTAATAAAGTATCGAGATTTACTTTATTTCCTGACATTAAGAGCCATTAAAGCAAAATATGCTCAATCTGTTTTGGGAGTTGGATGGGCAATCATTCAGCCACTTGCTCAAACACTGGTTTTTACCGTTATTTTCGGAAATTTTGCTAAACTAAGCTCAGACGGGGTTCCATACATTTTATTCAGCTTTACAGCAATGGTTCCCTGGAACTATTTCGCTAATATTTTAACAGAAAGTTCCAATAGCCTGATTCAAAATAAAAACCTTTTGAGCAAGGTATATTTCCCTCGGTTATTACTCCCATTATCTTCGGTATTTTCCAAGCTCATTGATTTTAGCATTGCATTTTTGGTGATGATCGGGTTTTTCATTTATTACGGTTTTGTACCCACTTTAAATGTTATTTTTTTCCCAATATTAATGCTTATTTTAATAATGACGTCTTTAGGAACAGGAATGCTTTTATCAGCTTTGGCAATACAATACAGGGATGTGCAGTATGCCATGACTTTCATAGTCAGGTTGTTAATGTACAGTGCTCCTGTGGTTTACTCCATAAATATCATTCCTGCTACGTATCATCATTGGTATGCACTGAACCCTTTGGTTGGAGTAATTGAAGGTATGCGCGCATCTTTTTTAGGCACAAAAGCAATGCCCTGGGACTTACTCTCAATAGGCGTTGCTGTTTCGTTGTTCTTGTTTTTGTTTGGAGCTTTCTACTTTAAGAAAATGGAGCGTCGATTTGCCGATATCGCTTGATCAATAGTTATAAAAATAACCTGCTAAAATTAAAGGTACAAGGTTATTGCACAATCAGTTTCATTTAAGCACTTAAAAGTTTACGGAGATTTTGGGATTGATTTACTAACCTTGTGATAAAGCATGTCGGATTCAGTTATTAGAGTTGAAAACATTTCGAAGAGGTACCGGATAGGGATAGTTAAAAAAGCAGAAACCTTAGCCGAACAGTTAAAAAATGCAGCAATATATCCAATCAAAAATTTTAGGAAAATTACCCAACTTTCCAAATTTAGTGATAGAAATGATCCATCGGTCTTTTGGGCTTTGAAAGATATTAATTTCGAAGTGCAGCGCGGAGAAGTATTAGGAGTTATTGGGCACAATGGAGCAGGTAAGAGTACCTTGCTGAAGATTTTAAGTCGTATCACAGAACCTACAACCGGTCAAGTCACATTTAAAGGTAGGGTTTCTGCGCTTTTAGAAGTGGGGACAGGATTTCATCCAGAGTTAACCGGACGAGATAATGTATACTTGAATGGCACAATTTTAGGAATGCGAAAGCGAGAGATAGATGCCAAATTCGACGAAATTATTGCCTTTTCTGGAATTGAAAAACACATTGATACTCCGGTCAAATTCTATTCTTCAGGGATGACCGTACGCTTAGCTTTCAGCGTCGCAGCCCATTTAGAACCTGAAATATTGGTGATTGATGAGATTTTAGCAGTAGGCGACACAGAATTCCAGTTAAAATGTTTGGGTAAAATGGAAGAAATGGCAGGAGGAGGCCGCACAGTTCTATTTGTTAGCCATAATAAGGAGGCTGTAATGAAACTTTGCAGTAGATGTATCTTATTGAAAAGCGGAGTTATTCAAATGTCCGGAAATACCAATGAGGTTATTACAAAATATTTAGACCACAAGACTTCCTTTGTCAACTCTGCAGTTTACTTAAATAGATTTTCTGACAGTAAAAAAATTCTTCTTAAATCGGTTAGGGTTTTAAATGCTCACTATCAAAATTGTGATACATACTATATCGGAGAGGCCATAAACATTGAAATTGTTTATGAAAATTATGACGAAAAGCATAAGATTTTTTGTTCTATTCGGATCATAGATGAACAAGGAAATCATCTATTCGTTTCGTGTGAAAATATGTCTGAAGATTGGAGTAGGATAGCAAAAAATCAAGGTTTGAGATCAATCATTTGCTCTCTTATGGATCCACTTCTAAATGTTGGTTTCTATAAGATTTGGATAGCAATTGGTAGTTTTGACCCTGATTTTTTGTATGTTAATATCAAAGATTTGGTTTCATTTCAGGTGATAGAAAAAACTGATCATAAAAATGGATTCAGAGGAAAATGGCCTGGATTAGTAAGACCGAGATTGTCATGGCAATATACAAATATAAAATAGCATATAGTTACAAGCAGAATTATATAGATCTGCTAAAAATATACTTTTTGATATAATTCATTTGGACAATATTTATTGTGCTTTGTACAACAGTGGCAATGGATCTTTGAAAATGAATTTATCATTTTTTCCAGAAAAATCACTTGATCTTAGGAATGTATTTTGATAAGCCATAGATACCCAGTGACTTATTGTTTCATAAGAAAGTAGTGAAACTTTAATGTCATAAAGTTCAAATAATAGATCAATAAATTGTTAAAGAATAATATCTTTCTCAAAAGGAACTCCAAACTTTTATTAATATGATTAATTTTACAAAGAATTAAATTCTGTTATGAAGATTCAATCATCCAGGGTTAAATTAGATAAAATAGACAGAAAGATTTTAGAGATTTTACAATCTAACGCTAAAATTACGAATGCTCAATTGTCTAAGGACATTGGTTTATCTCCAGCTCCAACTCTTGAAAGAGTAAAGAAACTTGAAACTTCAGGTATTATAAGCAGCTATCATGCTCAGCTCGATACAGATAAGATTGGCCTGGGAGTGCAGACGTTTGTTCAGGTTTCTTTAAAAGGACATAATAAGAAGAATATAGATCTTTTCCTCAGCGAGATTAACAACATACCGGAAGTCATAGAGTGTCATCACATTACCGGTTCGGGAGACTTCATTCTAAAAATTATTTCCAGCGACATCCAATCTTACCAGAAACTGATGCTAGAAAAGGTTTCCGAAATTGATGTGGTAGATGGTCTGCAATCAATGATCATACTTTCTACATTCAAAGACAGCAAAGTGATGCCCGTACCTGATGATGAGTAATAACTTAATTTTGACTCAAGACAAGGTTGATCAAATTATTCAGCGGATCGCCTATCAAATCTATGAAAATAACATGGATGATGATGTAGTACTGGTTGGGGTAGATCTGGGCGGAAGGAAGTTAGCTGAACAAATAAAAGAAACACTCAATCAGATTTCAGGAAAGCAATCATCTTGCTATTCGGTCACTTTAGACAAACTAGACCCTTTGATAAATGATATATCAATTGATGGAGATATCCATGTATTGGAAGATAAAACTGTTGTTCTTTGTGACGATGTGCTAAACACTGGACGTACTTTAACTTACTGTCTTGCTAAGCTGCTTGCATACAGAGTTAAAAGAGTGGAAACCGCGGTTTTGGCACTGCGAATGCATGGTCGGTTTCCTATCTATGCCACCTATAAAGGGTACGAATTATCTACTACCATCAACGAACATGTTGAGGTAATACCCGGAAAAGGGGTTTATCTGAGCTAGTTCAGGTTATTATGTCTCGTATGAAAGGTAGAGGAGAAAAGGGGTGCATATTGGAGACCTACCAAGTCTTTCTCACTGTATCACCGGCTGATAGAAATGCTCAAATACAAGTGTATGAAAGTATCCGCATCCAACTTCAATAATTGGTTCAACCCGACCGCCAAACTTCTAGGTCGCTTCTATATGATGTGCTGGTAAAAGCTTGCTTAGGAATAAGCCTAACCTGCAAGAGGATGAGTCTCCCAAAAGATGGGCACAAACAAGGGACCATCTATCCGAGGTATCATTGATTCATTATGACCCCGTGGCTGAAGTTTAGCTGTATATTTAACTACCGACCTTCTCGGTTATGCAAAGGACCCAAGATATTTCTTTAAAAGTTCATCGATTATTTACAAACCGGTGGGTACCCGAGCTGCAATAAATTAGGCAGAAAGTATGCGATCACCCTGTTGGCTTGCAAGACCGCATTTGAGAAGATACTTTGAAAGGCCTTGGACCAAGACCAAGCCTGGGCAACTTATTTCTTCTCTTTGAAAATCATCCAATCGCTTGATGCCCTATAACGTCAAGCCAAAGAAGATATGGAGGTGGAATTGCTGACCTTACAGGGGGAACAGGCCTTGCCCATTTTTAATGATTGAAAACCATGGCTGGATTAATAACAAAGGAAAGTACTGCCCAAAAGCAGCATTAGAAGCATTCACGTATGTCTCAACTTGTCGGTGCAGTTGGTCAAGTATACCAATTGTGGGAACTTTTGATCTAGACAACAACCCAGACTAAAGTAGCATCTGACTACTAACTATTGGAAGAATTACCTCTTTGCCGGTAGGATCTTCTAGGAGTATTCCAAAATTTTTGTGAGAGTTTTTTGCCCATCTAAGGGATTCCCTTAACTATCAATTTAGGCGTTTTACTGTGTTATGATATTTCTGTTATGCTCACTTTTGAAATATAATTAATGAAAAAGAGGATGAAAAAAACAAAAAAAATGTTTTTTACCATTTTAAAATTATTCGCATTTACAGTGTTTACAATAAAGATTTTTACAAGAAGAACTAATAAACCTATCCGTAATAGAGACATTTTAGGAATTTAAGTTGGTGGTTTTTATGTTTTGGCGGTAAGGTCGGTCCTCAAAGGGGCCGGCCTTTTTTTGTAATAAAATTATCAGTCTTTTGTATCCGATCTTCCGTAGTTAAGATTCAATCTAATCGTAAAAGATTCTTTTACTTAATCACATTTTAAATAAGTTAAACATTTTCTTATTTACAATTCCGAAATAGCCACTTTTTTAATTAGAAAAAATGACTTTAGAAATAGATTAAAACCAATTATGTCATATGAATTTTTCATTCCTTTAAAACAAAACAGGGAAAAAAGGTGCTATCGAAACAGCGAATTTCACTACAAAGTACTTATGTGTTAAATAAATCCTCTCAGATTCACCTAAAATCACGGCTTATCTAACCCTGTCTCTCTACTTATCAAAGGCCAATCGGCCTTCGATTTATGGTTTTCATCCCATATTAGTCCCAATTAGGCGCACCTATCCCATGAATCTTACAAAGCTGTGCGGTTCTGAACAGGTTCTAGATTAGGTTCATCAAACCTACTGCCGTACATGCCCACCTCAACTTATACTTCTGATCTAAGAAACCAATTATGCTGTTCTCAATAAAGACAAAGATATGTTCAACCCAGGTCCTTGTCTTGAATTTCTTCCTATTGGATTGTCGTTGTGCTTCGGTCAGTGGATAATGGCATCTGCTTTTTCGCAAAGATATTATTTTGCTATTGTGCTGACGGGACACTTCCACAAAAGTGCATCCGTCATCTTGCCTTCATGAGCGATCAGCTCATAGGTCTCCAAAAGAGTGGTGAAGTGATCAAAAAGCCCTTTGACCCCCTTCATCCTGCTTACTTAACCTTTCCCGAAAGTACTAGGTGGTTTTGCTGTCAGGGATGTCATGGGCCAAATCCACTCCCAGAAACGTTTGAAACTCATCCTATCCAGTATCTGGAATTGCATGTGGTCATCGGAGAGGTTCTAATAACGCTGTAAGATCAAGAGCTTGAACATCAATACATAATCGTAAAGAGGAAGACCTCCCTTTCCTCTAGGTTTTCTGCTGAGCAGCACCTCTAGTTTTAGCCTGAACAGCTCGAAGTCAACAATAACAGCTAATTATTTCAAAGGATCATTGAGTTTGCTGAGTTTGTTCAATAGGTTTTGTTTATCGAATAAGGTACGAGGAGCGGGTTGTTTTCCTTACATGGTTAATTGATAAGTTATCTTGATAGAAGATGATCAAATTATGAGTGACCTGCAATAGGAGTATTACAAAAAATCCACCGAGTTTTTGAAGATGCTCAAAAAAGACTTCAAAATATGAATTTAAATAATATCCAAAGTTTATCTCTTCAAGAAATGATACTTGGAAACTTATTCAAAAAGAGCTCTCCATAATTTTCCAAGAGCAGTTCTTACCAATATAAGGGATTCCCTTAACTATCAATTTAGGTATTTTACTATATTAAAATATCTCTGCTATGCTCATTTTTGAATTGCAATTAATGATAAAATGATGAATAAAACGGGAAAATATTTTTACAACCTTAAGATTATTCACATTATCAACATTCTTAAGAAAGAATTTTTAAAAAGAACAGATAAATCTAATTTGTAGTAAACGACACTTTGAGAATTTAAGTTGGTGGTTTTTATGTTTTGGCGGTAAGGTTGGTCCGAAAAGGGCCAGCCTTTTTTTGTTAAGAAACTAATCAACCTTTTTTTGTATTCAATCTTCCATATTTAAAGTAAATGTGGTGGTAAAGCACTTGCTTTATAATAACGTTGTTCGAAAAATTTTAAACAATCTAGTTTACAGCCTGAATCTGTCAGTAAAATGATTTCGAAACGGATGTAAGAGGTCCATAAATTATTCCCTGTAAGAAATTTTCTTAGCTATCCATTTAAGTGTTCTACGCTATTAGAATATTCTTATTATCTGGACTTTTGTAATAACAATAAAAAAGATGATAAGACAAAGAAGAAAGCGTTTTTATACCATCTTAAGGTTGTTCACCTTTATAACGTTATTAGTGAAGATTTTTGCGAAAAGGGCAATCAAACCTATTGTGTGATATCATACATTTTAGGCATTCGAGTTCTGTTTTGATGTTTTAGCAGTAAAATCGGTCTGAGAGAATTGGCTTTTTTCACGGGAAAACCATCTACTTTCCATTTATATTTCATTAATATCTTAATATTATTGGCAAAATTAAGCGAGCTAATATTGTTCAAAGAATAGACCACATGGATAAGCACACATTCAAGATTTGGAGGAAACAGTAAATTGAGATGCATCAGGTACTTACATGAATGATATCAGAAACGGTAGTTATTCCACCCTCAATCACTACTTTTGTCTTCTTTGCCTAAGGGCAATAAAATGGATTTTATAACCCCCAAAAACCAAATAAAATGAAAGTAACTGTTGTTGGTGCAGGAGCTGTTGGAGCTAGCTGTGCTGAGTATATCGCGATTAAAGATTTTGCTTCGGAAGTAGTACTAATAGACATCAAAGAAGGATTTGCGGAAGGTAAGGCAATGGATTTAATGCAAACTGCTTCGTTGAACGGTTTCGATACTAAAATTACTGGTACAACTAATGATTACTCCAAAACTGCAGGAAGTGACGTGGCCGTAATTACTTCAGGTATTCCAAGAAAGCCGGGCATGACGCGCGAAGAGCTGATCTCTACCAATGCAGGAATTGTAAAATCAGTTGCGGAGAATTTAATTGAGCATTCATCGGATGTTATTATTATCGTAGTTTCCAATCCTATGGATACGATGACCTATCTGGCTCATAAAGCATTGGGTTTACCTAAGCATAGAATCATAGGAATGGGAGGAGCATTGGATTCAGCCAGGTTCAAATACCGATTGGCAGAAGCATTAGAGTGCCCGGCTTCAGATATAGACGGTATGGTGATTGGTGGACACAGTGATACCGGAATGATCCCATTAACAAGGCTAGCTACTAGGAATAGTGTTTCAGTCTCTAAATTCTTAACTGTAAATAAGTTGAATGACGTGTTAGAGGAAACCAAAGTTGGAGGGGCTACTTTAACTAAATTATTAGGTACTTCGGCCTGGTATGCACCTGGTGCCGCTGTTTCTGCACTGGTGCAGGCGATCACATGCGATACAAAGAAAATGTTTCCCTGCTCATGCATGTTAGAAGGAGAGTACGGGTTGAATGAGCTGTCTATCGGTGTCCCAGCGATCATTGGGAGAAAGGGGATAGAGCAGATCGTGGAGATAGAGTTAGATGAGGCGGAAAAAGCAAAATTGAAAGAAAGTGCCGAAGCAGTAAGCAAAACCAACAGCGTACTTTTGGAAATGAGTATCATTTAATTAATAATTGGAGTGCTCGATTAGGAACGAATATCTGAAAAAGTGAAATATTTGAACTAAACTGATTAACTTAAATAGGAAATAAAACTTTTTCCTAAACTGAGGATGATGGAATTAGATAAGCTTAAACGTTAATTTTAAGTCAATCAACTGTTTTTGAGACGGGAACAATACAACGGTGTAAGGATAAGTTGTTACTATTCAGCGACTAAAAGTGCTGATTATCATTTAATCAATAAACATAATTACTGAAAACAACATTTGAATTAGAGTAATTTACCATAAATTGTATTGTAAATAAGAACTGTTTTTTATTATCCCTAACTAAAACTTTGGTAGAGTAGCTAAATATCAAAGAATAAGTTAATCATAAAAGTTAGAGACTTATTCAGCGTTTCTAATAATAGCCTTGTTCTGCAAGTCCACGAGTACAGGCTTATTTTTATTACACCTAATTTCATTTATGCAAAACACCCAGGAATTAATCAAAAATAGCAACCTCATCAGCCGGGATCTGAGCTGGCTTCAATTTAATCTTCGTGTGTTGGACCAAGCTACAAAGAAGAAAAGAAACGTTTTTGAGAAGCTAAAGTTTCTTGCCATCACTTCTTCTAATGTTGATGAGTTCTTTATGATCCGTGTAGGAAGTTTGTATAATTACCTGGACTATGGAAATGATCGGATCGACTACTCTGGGTTGAAGGCGGAGCCTTTTAAAAATGAATTACTCACCAGGCTCAAAGCGTTCAGTGTGAAGAAAAATGAACTTTTCCTTGAATTTAAAAATAGCTTTAAAGATCATGAGTTTGAAATCAGGAAGTATTCAGATCTCTCGGAAAAACAAAAGGAAGCTGCTAGTAAGTACTTTGAGAAGACTATCTTCCCTATGCTAACCCCGATGGTTTTTGATCCCTACCATTCTTTCCCTATTTTGATGAATAACATCCTCATTTTTGGAGTGATAACCAAAGTCCCTAAATCAAGTGAAAAAAAGAAGATGTCCTTCATTCAGCTCCCTCAAAACCTTCCTCGATTCTATGAAATAAAAGTAAAAGACAAGATGATCTTTGTACCAATTGAGAAAATCGTGGAAGTTTATTTTGATAGGATTTTCAAAAATGTAGATATCTTATCCAGTTCATTATTTAGGGTGACAAGAAATGGAGATTTTACACTTGAAGAGTCAGAGGATATAGAGGCCAATTTTCTGGAAGAAATGAAGAAAAAATTAAAAACCAGAAAGACAGGTCGCGTGGTGAGAATGGAGTTGGAAGAAGGAGCAGATCCCTGGTTGATTAAGCAACTGAAAAAGCGGTATGAAATTGGAGACGAAAACGTTAAGGTAATCCCCAAGGAATCCTTGATTGATTTCACCTGTCTCTGGCAAATTGTAAATCACGAAGCCTTCAATGAATATAGGCTTATTCGTCCTGAACCTATCCCCCCTATTAGTATGACAGATGTTGAAGATCAGGATATGTTTAAAATTCTGAAAGATAGGGACATCCTTTTGCATCATCCATATAATACTATTGAGCCTTTATTAGATCTTCTAGATCAGGCAGCAGAAGATCCGAATGTGCTGTCCATCAAGCTTACTATTTATAGATTGGCAAAAAACTCAAGAGTCGTAGATGCACTGCTAGTAGCTGCCGAAAATGGAAAGCATGTATCGGTGCTATTCGAAGTGAAAGCACGCTTTGATGAGGAAAATAATATGAAGCAGGCTCAGCGACTGCAGAAGGCGGGTTGTTTTGTTATTTACGGCATTGGTTCGCTGAAAACACACACAAAACTTTTATTAATTGTTCGGAAAGAAGGTGATAAAGTCTACCGTTTTGTGCACATGAGTAGTGGTAACTATAATGAAGCCACGTCGAAGCTTTACACTGATTTGGGCTTGCTTAGCGCAAATGAAGATTATGCGAATGATGTACAGGAATTTTTTAATGTCATTACAGGGCACTCTATGTCCGAAGAATATAAAACGCTGATTACAGCTCCGAGTTATATGAGGAAAAAGTTGGTTGAGTTGATTGTTAGTGAACGAGAAAATATTAAAGCCGGTAAGACAAGCGGTATAGTGATTAAGCTCAACTCTCTTCAGGATAAAGATGTAATTCTAGCGATGTATGAAGCATCTAAGTCAGGTGTTCCTATTAAATTAATTGTGAGAGGGATTTGTTGCCTTCGTCCTAAACGAGAGGGCCTTAGTGAAAATATCATGGTAAGATCAATTGTAGGAGACTATTTAGAGCACTCTAGAATATTTTATTTCCATAACGATGGTGACCCAAAAGTTTATTGTGGTAGTGCAGACATGATGGTTCGCTCGTTTGATCGAAGGTTAGAATCGTTGTTTATTCTAAAGGCTCCGTTACTCAAACAACAAGTTATTAATATCTTAGATTACAACCTTAGAGATAATGTGAATACCTATGAAATGAATGAAGACGGATCTTATGTCAATTTACAACCTCATAAGCAACCTTCATTCGATGTTCATAAGGAATTTTATAAAGTAAAGCGAGAGTCTGTTACAAAGGTTTCTTTATTCTAAGCATAAAGATAGCTCTGGTGTGCAGTAATCATTTTATTGATAAATTTTTGCTCTATCCCTTTACTAAAAATAACAAATTTGCCGGCAGCATTTAAGGTTAAAAACTTATTGTAGACGATTTGGAGTGCCTCAAAAGGCATTATCCAAGCGTAAGCTTGAAGTTTATATCTGAAATGAACAATGATTCCTTTTGGTCTTAATTCGATATTTGCCTGAGAGAGGTAATGTTCTGCATTTAAATATTTTTGATATTCTTCACTGATATCTTCAATGGCCATCCGGTTAGAGCCAATTCCACCCATTTTCCAACGATCTTTCCAGAGGTAAGGCATACCTACAACTTCGTTAATCTGCCGAGTGGTTTTTTTGTCTGAGTAGGAAGTATCAAATATCACGTATAGGTTTAACCATGAGATTGATAAAAAGTTGATTGCTATTACAAGGAAAAATGCGAAAGGACAATGATGGAATTATCTAAAAAAATTGTTTTAAAGATGTGCAAGTTAGTTTTAGCTGAAAAGATATCAGAGATACAACTTGAGATTGAAAAAGTAAAAGAAGCCGCTCAACAAGAAACTAAGAGCAGTATGGGCGATAAATACGAAACAGTTAGGGAAATCATTATGCAAGAACAAAACAAACTAACTAATCGTCTAGAACTTCTTTTTAATCAAGCTAAAACCTTAGAAGCAATTAAACTAAAAACACACACTGAAATAAAATTAGGTAGCCTTGTAGAAACAGATGAAGCTTTTTTCTTTATTTCAATTGCTTTGGGAGTTGAGGAAATAGAAAAGAAAAAAGTATTTATTGTATCTCCTATTGCACCATTAGTTCTTAAGATGATAGGAAAGAAAAAGGGGGAAAGCTTTGTTTTCAATGGTAAAAAGCAAACCATATTGTCTGTAGATTAAATAAACCGGCACATACTACCGGTTTATTTCAGAACATACTTAATAAATCAATACAAAAATTCTAAAGCAACTACATCAAAGTTGCCAAATTCCCCATCTTCGTTTCCGCTAAAGCATGAGAGCATGACAGAGTTTGCATCAAAACCTGACGGAGTTCCGGGAATAAGAACCGCACCAACCCCTGCACTTCCTTCGTTTCCGCCAGTTCCACATGACAGCGACCTATTAAAATAATCGGTATGTCTGAGGCCAAGGCAATGCCCCATTTCATGAGTAATAATATGCTCGGTGACGTTCGTCCCAAAACTACTTGTTCCAGCTTGGATCTGAACAAACTGGAAGGGGTCACCTCCGGAGGGGAATCCGGCAGACCCCCCACCGCTGCCACCTACTCGATATACCACTATATCAAATGCCTGCCAATTAGTTCCAAAGGAGAGCGTAAAATTTAATCCAATATTTAGCCTGTTATAGTTGTTGACTGCCCATTGAAGTGCCGTCCTCATCGTATTGTCAAGTGCGAGAGTCCCTCCTCCTGTGTAACCCAATACTCGGATAGTACGATTGTTATTTACTAGATTAAAGGTTCGATACTGTTCACCAACGGCTCCAATATGAGCTATATCACTATCAAGCATTTCCATCACTTGATATTCGGGGATTAAGATATCCCCTTCAAGTTGATAACTCCTGGTCGGTTCCCCAGTCAACGAGTTTAGATGATTCACAACTTCAATATCGCTCACATCAAAACCCAGGTCCTCAAATTGTGCTAAAACAGCATCGGAAATTTCGTCAATCTGAGGCTCTTCACTGTCTGTGCTACATGAAGTAAAAACAATTACCAGCAGTGCTAGCACACTACAAAATACATAATTTAATCTTATCATAATAATATAAAGGTTTATTTCAAGACCAATATATATATTTTAAATTAGCTACAAAATATAATATTATATTTTTTACTAACATTATCAATTGATAATTAGAAGATAATTTGGTGAATTAAGTTAATGATAATTTTGTCTAGCCATGATTATTTGTATAATTCAGATAATTAATTTGAATAACTCAATATTGTTTAAAATATAATTCTTGATTCTTACAATTAATGGATTGAATTAAACTGGAAGTTCTATGGGTAAAAGGAATCTATTTTTTCTATTTGTTCTTATGATCTATTGTTCTTATTCTCAAACAGAAAAATGGAAAGAGTTCATCCTTTCTGATAATGTGAGCCCGGATACAATAGACATAAGGGTAATTCAGTGGAATGATAGATCATTGTTCCACGATCTTTCTTTCGTCGATATTATTAAGAAACTTGACGACTATCACGTAATTGTACGAGGATCCAGAGATGATTTTGCGGGTTTAGCCTCATGGCCGCTTAATAACGAGTGGAAAATAAACTTCGACCATGAGCAGCCAATGACTCATTTTTATATTTATGCTTTCAATGATTGGCAATTACCTCCTGAATATAGTATCCTTCAAAAAACAGTCTTGAGTAGATCCACTCTTTATTTGGTTGAATCAGACAAGAAGAAAATACTTGCTTTAGCAAAAAACCCGGAGGTTACCTATATCTCAAATAAACTGGTAAAACCTAAGGTGGAGTTTAGGGTAATTGATATGAATCTTAATCCAAACCGAATCAATAAAATCCATCATGAATTCCCTGGGCTTAACGGATCAGGGGAGGTCGTTTCTATAAAAGAAAACAGGTTTGATCCAGATGATATTGATCTCTTGGGAAGAAGCTTTGAAACAGGTTTGGAGAGCGAAATTTTTGATAATCATGCCAATGAAATGGCCACCATTATTGCCGGTGCGGGCAATTCTTTTATCACTGGAAAGGGAGTGGTTGAAGGTGCAATGATAACATCCTCCAATTTTTTTCCTGTTCTTCCGGATGAACCAGAGCAATATTTATCGAACAACATCCAGACGCAAAATCATTCCTACGGCACTCTTCAACAACAGGAGTATGGACCTGAAGCAATGGCTTTTGATCAAAGTACTTATGTCAATAAGGATTTACTTCATGTCTTTTCCAGTGGGAATGAAGGGAATTTAGCCTCTTCAGGAGGAGTGTATGACGGTTTAGCTGGCTATGCGAATCTTACTGGAAACATCAAAATGTCAAAGAATTCTTTGGTTGTTGGATCAGTGGATACGATAGGCAATGCAATCTCATTTGTGTCTCGGGGTCCTGCATATGATGGAAGAGTGAAGCCAGAGATCGTCGCTTACAGCATGGCTGGAAGTTCTAATTCTGCTGCGCTGGTGTCCGGTGCTGCTACCATACTTCAACAGCAGTATTTAGAGCAATTTGAGAAAAATATGCCCTCTGCACTAACAAAAGCTTTACTCATCAATGCGGCTGAAGATGTAGGTTTCAAAGGTTTGGATTTTATCACTGGATACGGAAGTATTAATGCGTATGAGAGTCTAACGAATTTAAAAAATGGGCAATTTTTTGAGGGTTCTCTCAGGCAGGGGCAAACAATCTCTTTTCCACTAATTCTTCCTACCAATGCGGTTAATTTAAAAGTGACATTGGTATGGGTAGACCCTCCTGCTAATCCTGAAGATTTTCAAGCATTGGTGAATGACCTGGATTTAAAGCTCATTGATGAATCTGATCTTGAAACACTTCCCTGGGTTTTGGATTCTTCACCTAACGAAGATGCACTTTCATCGCTTGCGGTCAGAGCAGTAGATCGATTGAACAATGTTGAGCAAGTAACCATCGATGATCCAACCACGAGCTATACCGTATCCGTTGAGGGATTTAAAATTTTGGAACGGCAGGAATTTTATGTGAGCTATTCGTATGAGCTTGAAAATTTTTTTGTTTGGGATTATCCGACAGGAAGTGATAATATCCCCTATAATGGAGAAACAGGTTCCTACTTTAGATGGTCTAGCACATTTAAGGGAACAGGAGTTCTAGCTTATTCCATCGATGAAGGTATCAACTGGATCACTTTAGATGATAAAGTTAACTTAGAGAAAGAGCATTGGAGATGGAACAATCCTCCGGTTTTGAATAGAAGTGCCATCGCCAGAATAACCATCGGAAATCAACTATATGAAACGGATGCTTTCACCATTTCCAATCCACCTTCAACCTCTGTCGGATTTAATTGTGCCGATTCGGTAATGCTGCGATGGGATTCTTCTCCCTATGCGAGTAGTTATGAAATCTACCGTATGGGAAATAAGAAGTTGGAACTTTTTACAACAACACCAGATACATTTCATATCGTCAATAACAAAAGTTCTTTGCCAGATACACGCTTTGCCATCGTTCCGAAACTCGGTTCCAATCAATCGCTGATCATTACCCCAACTTTTGATTACAAACAACAAGGAATTGAATGTTATGTAGCTTCTTTTTTTCAAACGAATGTTTTGGAGAAGGGTATTTATTTAGACCTTAGTCTGGGCACAACTTATGGAGTCGATAAAATTATTTTTCAAAGGAATCATTTGAATGGATTTGAGCAGATTGTACAACTCTCGGATTTAACAACTGATTCCATCACATTTTTGGATAATTCCCCAAATCAAGGATTTAATGAACACCGAGCCATCATTACATTTTCGAATGGAGAGGTACTTACTCTTTCTGCTGGTAGTAGTTATTACGTTACAGAATTCCCGATTCGCATTTTTCCTAACCCTGCCATCGAGGGTGACTTCCTTACCATTATAACCTCAGAATTTGATGAAATACCTGTTCTTGAAATCATTGATGCGCAAGGAATGATCGTTAAAACACAAAAAGTTCATAGCACTTTAGATCAAATTTCTACTTCTACACTGAGCGCTGGAATCTATTATTATAAGTTTTATGCTGATGGTGAGAATTACATCGGACGAATACTGATTAAATAAATAAACTCATAATTTTTCTGGTATTTCCAAAACTTTTTTGAACTAGGTGTCATCATGAAATAAACCAGGCGAAGCATAGAGAACTGTTTCACCTAAAAAGACTTATGATATGTCGGTCGAAACGATAGCTGTTGATATAATATCGGCAGATCATTTGATTTCAAGGGCTCAAAAAGGAGACGAGAAAGCTTTTAATCAACTAGTAAATCATTGGTACAAGCGCATATACAATTATGTGCTGAAGTATTGTACTGAAGAAGATTTGGCAACTGAGCTCGCCCAGAAAACATTCATAGCAGTTTTTAAAAATCTTAAAACACTGAAAAATACAGAAAGCTTTAAGCCGTGGATATACCGGATTGCAACAAATTTCTGTCACGAAGAAGCAAGAAGGCAGGCACGGAATAAAATGCATTCAATAGCCACTCAAGAACATGAAGAAGAAAAACATACACACGATCAAGCAATTGCTGAAAGTAGGATGTTTAATCCGGAACGCTCCTTTCAACAATCAGAACTAGCAAAAATAGTTTTTGAATATATAGGTGAACTTCCTGACGAGCAGCGATGTGTTGTTTTAATGAAAGAATACGAAGGATTTAAATTTCATGAAATAGCAGAGGCTTTAAGTACCTCTGAAAATACAGTCAAGACCCGATTGTACAGAGGGTTAAGATTTTTGAAGAAGCGGTTAGAAGAGCAAAACATTACAAGAGAAACTATTCATTATGAGCTATAAAGTAGATGAATCGAAATTGATGGATTACCTATATGGTGAACTATCTGATAAAGAAAAGAAACAGATGGAGAGGTATCTTCAAGAAAATGAAACAGCGAGTGCTGAATTTGAAGCATTAAAAGAAGTTCAAACAGTGCTAGGAAGGGTGAAAGACCGTGAAACAGAAGTTCCTCATTTCACCTTCCCTCAACCATCAGTGGTTGTTAGTGATGCTCGATTAACGCCCTGGTGGCGATATGCTATGGGGCTCGCAGCTAGTATTGCACTTCTTTTCCTGATGGGCTATCTCACTTCCCTGAGAATATCTATAAATGATGGCGGTGTTCAGATAGCTTTTGGTAAAAATGACAGTCAAAGTAATCAAACGTATAGCAAGGAGGATGTAGAAAATATTGTTCAACGTCTTCTTGCGTCTAATAATGAAATCATTGAAGAGAAATTGGATCAGTCAGAAGGAGCTATCATACAAAAAATTTCTCAAGACAAATTTTTAATGAACGCAGATACTTTAAATGAATACTTAGCAAAGCTTTGGAACCTCGATCAAGAGACTTTGATGGGAATAGTAGAAAATTCAGAACAGCATCAAAAAAAATATACAGATGAAATGTTACGGAGCCTTGCGATTTACTTAGATGTTCAGAGGCAAAATGATTTGGAATTAATCCAAGCCCGTTTTGAGAATTTTGAAAATAATGCTGAATATAATCAGCGGCAAACGAATCAAATTTTAACAAACCTTATTGGCACTGTTGCGGAGCAACCGATAAATCAATATGAATAAAAGAGATAATGATGAATAGTATCAATACAACAAATAAAATAGTGATAGTGGTCCTGCTAACGGTGACTACTAACCTGCAATCTTTCTCTCAATCTATCGATCAGGAGCGAATGAATCGGGACCTTAGGGTGGCAGAGAATATTCTTTCTACCTTATTAACAAATGACAATCGAGTATGGCATCAGGACAATGTAGAAGGAAGCTACATCCCTGATTATGGTGTGATTTTTATGATGCCGGTAAGCTCGGTTATTTTCTATGAAGGAAAAGGAAAGGTATTTTCTTCTGATGGTAGTTCTTTGGTTTTCATTGAAGACTCGGATGATTCCAGCTATGACATGCAAATAGATCTTAGAGGAAATAAAACGAAAATTACAAAAGGACAAAACCTAAATATAAAAGAGCTAAAAGAAAAAATAGATTCGAATTTAAAGGAGCAAATTCAGACTTTCCTCGTCGACTATGCGGATCTAATTGGCCAACTGCAGCCTTCACAACGCATCGTAGTACATGCTAAAGATAGAGAGAATTTTGAGTTTCATATTGGAATTAATTCTACCAAAACCTCGAAAAATCTGTCTGCTCAGATCCTAAAGAGTGACCTTGTAGCTCATAAACAGGGAAAGATATCAAGAGAAGAACTGGTTAGTCGCATTAGGTATACTTCAAATGAGAGTAAGGACGTTGAAAAAGATATTAAGCTGTTTGCCAGTATCTTCGCCCGACTTTATGAACCAGACATCTCTTCTACCTATTATGTTTCCTCTCGAAATATTGAATATGATCGATTAGAAAATTTAGGTGTGACTTTCAATATGAAGTTTTATTCTTCATCTAGTGATAAAGGGTTCCACACGATTCGAACCACCGGAGAATCCTATTTAACCAAAGAGGAAAGAAATAAGCGGGTAAATGCCATGTATCCTGAATTTGTGCAATCGTTTAAAGATAATCTTTTGGACTATGGACGGACTGTGAAGAGTCTTAAGCCAAATGAAATGATCATTTTCAAAGTTAGGTTAACCGAATGCAAAGGATGTGAAATGCCAGAAGAAATAGAAGTAACGATTAAGGCGAAAACGCTGTTCGATTATGATAGTGGGTCTCTTTCTCGGAATGAGGCATTAGAGATGATAGCTATAAAAAAGAAAAATACTTAGTTAAAAAGACTGCATCGATTGGATATCAATGCAGCCTTTAAGTTGTGCTATTTTTTTTCATCTGTTTAATAAAGCTATTATACTAAAGCTCTCTAAATAGGGCTTGCTGAGAAAGTCACAGGTGTATCAGATACTAGGCAGCAAGGTGAAGATGTATGCTTATACTTCGATCCGCAGCGAACGACGTAGCTGATGTACCTGTGACTAGTTGAAAAATCTCGAAATCGAGCTTTT
>JBCDKO010000047.1:0-23933 GCA_038746525.1 Bacteroidota bacterium | reverse complement strand
CGAGCTTTTTCAGTGCACCGAAAATGGAAGCATCTGCTCGAAAACCTTGCACCTATTGAAAAAGAAATTTACTAAACAGTATCTTTTGACCACATAAACGTGTTTTTTGAATTGAAAAAACGTTTCTCAGCAGGCCCTAGTTAGTCGCACCTTACTTTAGATATAAAATAATTGAAGTAGGCACTTAATAAATAGCTCTAGCAAGCTGCAAACAAAGGAAATAGCTCATTCAGATAAAGAAAGCACAACAAATCAGCAGATTTCTAAACCCAAACGTGCTCACATGCATGCTAACCCCTGTTTTTCATATTTGCTAAGTGTTTAATTCGATAAAATAATATAGGATTCACTTCTACTTAGGATCGTCATCTCTCCATCATTCATCATAAACTCAACCGCTGCGTAGTCTATCAATTAATATTCATCTA
This sequence comes from Bacteroidota bacterium, assembly GCA_038746525.1. Taxonomy (GTDB): domain Bacteria; phylum Bacteroidota; class Bacteroidia; order Cytophagales; family Cyclobacteriaceae; genus Ekhidna. The sequence continues at coordinate 23,505 of JBCDKO010000047.1, read as the reverse complement.
TTTTTTCAATAGTTCTCAGGAAGGATTCATGCTCTGCATTAACCCGAAAATTCGGTGTTATTCATTGAGATGAGGTAACACTTGGAATAGGAAGTCATTGATTTCGAATGAGAGGACAATATCGTTCCCCAAATTTGAGGAATCAACAATCATTCAGTATGAATAGTAAACTACGGTAAATCAATTACTGGAATCAACCCGCCACTAGTTGTGGTGAATAATGCGGGTTAAGCAAGGCCCTTAGAATTGGTTGATTTCAGAGGGTCAAGAGCGCTCATCATCTACTTTAGACATGCAAAAATGCTGATTTTTTCAGAAGCAGTTGATGTCTTTAATTTTGCATCATAGGTTTGAGCTATTTAATTATGTAAAAGATGAAAAAAATTTGGATTTTAATCATGATTTTGTCTTGTGGAGATCCATCTACTCAAAATGGTGCTTCATCAAGTAGTCCTCAGAATCAAATTCCAGAAGATGCCACGATTCAAGATTATCAAGACATTAAGGGGCTTCAAAGAGCAATTGTCAAATCCGGTGATGTAACTCTTGCAGAAGGCGATTTTTTAAATCGTCTCCATCACGGAACGTGGACAACCTACGATGCTAACGGAAAAGTAACGTCAATCACTACCTACTTAAATGGAAAAAAGCAAGGGGTAGAAATTATGTTCGATAATCTTGGCTATGTATCGGCTAAAGCATATTATCACAATAATCAGCTTGATGGTGAATTTTTAACCTACAAAAGAAGAAACATTGTAGAACGAAAAAGCTACAGTAATGGTATTTTGAATGGGACTCAACAAAAGTATTACGTAGATGGTACACTTATGGAACAGTCTACCTATGTGGACGGTAAATATGATGGAGTAGCAAAATGGTATGATAAGGAAGGTAACCTAAAAATAGAATACACTTATAAAATGGGAGAATTGATAAAACAATGATTGATAGATTCCGGATTTCAGAGCTTCACCTGTAATAACCAATATTTAATCTGATAATGGGTTCATCTCACACTTAGAAAAGAAAAATATCTTATCTGGTAACTTCATCGATGGTACTCTGGATTGAATTAATAGAAATGTTTTCATCGATAGCTAAAACTTCACAAAATCTTTTCCCCTTTTGCTTTCAAAAAAAGGGTCGCTCCCGTATCATCTTTTTGTCTTCTCTCCCCATTATTCACCACAAATAGTGACGAGTTGATTCCAGTAATTGATTTACCAGTAGTTGAATAGAATCCTTTGCAACTGGATTTTTGGTTCAAATCGAGGCTTTCAGCATTTCAAAAACATGGTTTACTGGTCGTAAATGAGGCTTTTGAAATTTTGAGTAACGAAGAGTTGGGCCAAAAGGCGAGTTTTTCAAAGGATTCTAATATTCATATTGAATGATTTTTAATTCCTCAAATTTGGGGAACGATATTGTCCTCTCATTCGAAATCAATGACTTCCTATTTCAAGTGTTACCTCATCTCAATGAATAACATCCGAATTTTTTGGTTTACACAATGATTTCCCATTGATGGTATCAATACGCTCTATTCGCATGTATAATTATTGAAATGCAAAATATATCTTATTTACATATTACCTTTTCATTTTTCTTTCAATCAGGATGTATAAAACTGAATACACAATTATCATTAAGGCTTTAGCCTAGTGCAAAAATCCTTTCCTATCAAAGTGATGTGAGAGAAAACCAAAATGTACGGTTCTATAAAAGGCTTTAAGTGAGATTCCGCTTGTCTACTTGTATGTTAGCTCCTGCCCGACAGGCGTATTTATCTTGTAAATAAGAAATGTAAATTTTGCTTTAAAGAAGGACTTTATTTGTCAGCTTTGCTTGCTGTCCACAGGATTGATGTTTTTTGGGAGATGAATACTTTAATCCTGATTGTATAATGCATATGAAGTTTACTTGAACCCTCATAAATCAACTATTTTACATCCATGTCAGAAACATTAGGCGATCGATCTCTTAGAAATATTAAGTTGATTTTAAGCATTTTTTTAGGAATTGCCGTCTTGTACTTGATGCGAGAGCTTTCAAACTTAATTGTTCCCTTATTCTTTGCCCTTTTTTTTGCGGTTCTTTTCCAACCGCTGGTAAAACTTCTCAACAGGTTTGTGCCTACCAATGTCAGTGTGATTTTAACGACGCTTCTTACGATTGTCGTGTTTTTCTTTATTGGCTTTGGGTTGTACAATGTGATTCAGGCACTGCTCGAAAACAGTGAAACGATTTTGGATAGCATATCTACTGACTTGCGCCCGTTTGTCAACAGCTACACTTCATACATTGGGCTTACTTTTAAAGAAGGGGACTTGCGAGACGCTATTGCGGAATTATTACAGACCAGTTCTTTCTGGTCCGCATCCGGATCTTTTTTTAGCTCTATAAGTGGCTTCACAGCTGAATTACTAATGACTATACTTTATTTCGCAGGATTACTAGGAGCGATCACACAATATGATCTTACCATCAATTATATAGTAGGGAGCAGCCCAGAGCAAGAAAAAAAGAAAGCGGTGGATGCTTTTAAGAAAATCAAGAATTCTGTTAGCGCATATATAGTCGTCAAGACGTACGTCAGCTTAATTACCGGCTTAGCGGTGGGTTTGATTTGTTGGTTCTTTGGAATTGATTATGCGCTTTTATGGGGATTCTTTGGCTTTGTCTTGAACTACATTCCTTATATCGGTTCTTTAATCGCTATTGTTCCACCTTTAGTTCTTGGAATCATCGCATTTGATAGTATATCCAAAGTGCTTTTTTTATTTATCTGCCTAGAAGGTGTACAATTAGTCATGGGAAATGTATTGGAGCCTAAATGGATGGGGGACTCTTTTTCAATAAACACCGTTTCTGTACTTTTCGGTTTTGTGTTTTGGGCATTTATGTGGGGGACTGCAGGAATGCTCCTAGCGGTACCATTAACATTTATGTGCAAAGTGATTCTTGAGAACATTTCAGGTGGAGAAGTGATGGTGCGATTGATGGATAAAAAGAAGCTGAATGTAAAAATTTAAAGTTAGCGCCTTTAGAAGAATTCTAAACCACTTTAATCAGAAAGTAATTCTTTTTGCCACGTTGTGCCAATAGGTATTTTTTTTGTAGAAGAGCATGTGTTACTTTCTGATCAGGAGCAGTCACTTTAGTTTTATTAATGCTTACCCCACCACCCTGGATCATCTTCCTGGCTTCTCCTTTTGATTTGAAAATAATGTTTTTTGTAGTTTCACTGAGAAAAGTGGTAACATCTGAAGCGTCTTCAAGGTCGCTTTTAGAAATCTCCGTTTGAGGAACTCCATCAAAAACCTGGAGGAGTGTTTTCTCATCCAGGCTTTCCAGATCTTCTGTAGTAGACTTTCCGAAAAGGACAGCGCTTGCCTTGATGGCAATGTTCAAGTCTTCCTTACTATGGACTCTTTCGGTTACTTCCTCTGCAAGGGTCTTTTGTAGGAGCCTTTGATGAGGGGCCTGGCTGTGCTTTTCGATCAGACTTTCTATTTCCTCTTTTCCGATTAGGCTAAAAATTTTAATGTATTTTACTGTATCCTCATCTGAGGCGTTGATCCAATACTGATAAAATTTATATGGAGATGTTTTTTCAGGGTCCAACCAGATATTTCCTCCTTCCGATTTGCCGAATTTAGTGCCGTCCACCTTAGTGATGAGTGGGGTTGTCATTGCGAATGCCTCCCCTTGACCTTTCCTTCGAATAAGTTCTGTTCCTGTTACAATGTTTCCCCACTGATCAGACCCTCCTAGCTGAAGCTTGGCATTTCTATGTTTCCACAAATAGTAAAAATCGTATCCCTGAATGAGTTGATAAGAAAACTCAGTAAAAGAAAGGCCTGTTTCCAATCTGGATTTAACGGAATCTTTAGCCATCATATAATTTACCGTAATGTGCTTTCCCACATCTCGGATAAAATCCAGGAAATCAAATTCTTTGAACCAGTTGTAATTATTGACTACATCTGCAGCATTTTCCCCTTCGAAATTCAGAAAACTTTCTAGCTGTTTTTTTATACATTCCAAGTTGTGATTGAGCGTATTTTCATCCAGAAGATTTCTTTCAGAGGATTTTCCAGAGGGATCACCCACCATTCCTGTTGCTCCTCCTATAAGCGCAATTGGCTTATGCCCACATTTTTGAAAATGGACCAGCGTCATGATTTGGACCATGTTCCCGATGTGCAGAGAGTCCGCAGTAGGATCAAACCCAATGTAAGCAGTCGTCATGCCTTTATTCAGTTCCTCCTGAGTACCCGGCATTATGTTGTGCACCATTCCTTTCCATTTCATCTCTTCCACAAAGTCTTTCATAGTCTTACAATTAAAAGTCGGCAAAAATAGAAGGCAAGATTAAATCCCTCAACTTTTCTTGGGCTAAACCCCTTATTATAATTTAACAACAGATGAAATATGCGTGCACCAAAGTGATTAGACAAATTTTCTCATAAATAAGAGTTGAGAGCCTTGATTTTATGCCCGGGAGTAGTGCTTATTTTTCAACCTAAACTCTTAGTACTCATAAATGCGTTTTTTCGATTTTATGGAATCGGAGAAACATTACTGATGAAGCCTTTAGGACCAGTTGATTGAAGTTACAAAAAGGATAAAAGATTGAGGGATTTAATGCTCGAACAAATACGGAATCTCCGTCTCAGAGAGAAGAAGTTAAAAGATTTATCTTCTATTATGATAAGGAGTACAGTAGAACCAAAGGCTTTATCTTCAAAGCGTATTTTTCAATAGAACCAAAGACAGTATAATGTACCTGAGATAGCTTTTGAGTTGCTTTCTGTCAAAACCTGGAGGTAGAGAAACTTGGTGATAGGGAACTAGCAGTTTTACCCGCAGAAGTGATCAGTGAAAAAACGATCACCCATTTGGAAAGTATTTTTATGTTTTTCTCAATAAGTGAGTAGGTTTTGTTGCTTTGGTAAATGAAAAAAGACAGCCTGGGCTGCCTTTTTCATTGCAACTAACCTACTAAATCAACCTATTTCATCATATTTAACGTTATTATTCTGCACACCTCTTCTCAGTCATCCCATTCTTTTCCTAAATCAATTTCCTCTGTTTCACCGTTTTCAGTAAGCAGAATGATATTATCACATTCGCCATTACCATAATCGATGCTATAACTATCTGTCACGCCTTCATACGTATACATTCCGGATTCCACTCCACTGACAAAGATCCAGGTGTTTATACAAGAATAATCCATGAACAGCGGAGTATCTATTTGGGAACTGTATGACTCACCAGTATTTGCAGATACGCTTTCTGTTTTGGATACTATGGTGTATCCATCCTGATTCATTTCTTCCTGACCGTCCGCCAAGTAATCTACAATATAGATATCCTCTCCGGTAGTTACCGAATCCTCAGGGGCACCGATGAACTCAATATAGGTTTGGGTAAGATCTGCGCTAAACTCATACGTCGCACTGTAAGAGTACCCATCAATGCGAGAGGTAGAGTCTCTTTCTGTAGAATCTCTGTTTATGTCATCATTTTTATGTATATCTGACCAGGTGCCTGTGTAACTATGTCTTCCATCCACCCACCATTCTGCTCCGCCATCGTTACGCGATCCGCCAAATTGAGTATAGTTTACAGCGGAACTAAAGCTGCTATCAGTATATGAACCGATTTCTTCCATTCGGCCATACATGTATCTTCCATAAAAATCACAACCATTACCAAAATCTAACACAAATCGGTAGCCTCCTTGTCCGTCTTCTTCCCAGATTTCAGTAAAGCAGTTATCTACTTCTGAGGTATCTGCGTTTGTTCTAGCCTGAATCAATGACATAGGTGAACCAGAGATTCTACCATTTTTTGCTGTACCAAAGCGATTTCCAAAAATAGCCCCCATAGGTCCTAAGAAACCCATATCTCGCAATTGGCCTAAAGCTGCATTGGAGTTGGAGACAAAACTAGACCGGATATCCAGCTCACTATCTGTTGGGGTGGGTTCTTCTGTGTTTTCATCACAAGACCATAAAAGAGTAGCCATAATAATGATCCAAAGCACAGCAGGAATACATTTTTTTATCATTCTCATATTCAAAAAATTTGATTGTTTTGGTAATGGTACAAGGTGATGAAAAAATACCCTACCGGATATGCTTTGAATTTTGAACAAAAATTATTGAAACAAAGCGATTAATTGAGAAAAAACGTAAGTCTGCTTTGGGAAACCTGAAAAATTTGGTTGATTCTGAAAGGTATAAAATAGCATATTTGAAAAACGCAGCGGCTATATCTTCAAATACTGGAGGAGTACCGTTCGGACTCACGCTACAAATCTAGAATAGTGGGTAATCTTCTTGTGGTGCTTCTCTTGAAAATTAAAGAACAGTTCTGGATCAACTATTATCCATTAGAGGAAGAAAGTAGAAGTTCTAAATCGTAAAAAAGTTTAAGCAGTCACTTGAGTCACACTATCGACATTTGTTGGAAGGAAGAGAACATGTCCTTTATCAAGTTGGTGACTACGCACAGTTACAGCATCTAAATACCAGCTACCTGTAGAACATTATACCCGTGCTGCTGCTAAAGAATTTTCTGATTGTGGAATTTCCGTAACTGCCGTAGGACGTGGTCCTATGGACACTCCATTTTTCTACGGACAGGAAAGTGATGATGCTGTAGCTTTCCATAAATCTATGGGAATGGGCAGCCAACTGACTCAAATTGAGGATATTGTTCCTATCGTAACATTCCTTGCTACGGATGGTTGGTGGATCACCGGACAAACTATCCTGGCCAATGGAGGGTACACGACTAAATAGAAAATATACGCTGTCGTATCCTAAGAATCTAACGGTTTGTGCATTCTGTTTTTCCTTTAATTTACAGTAGCTAATGCAATTAAGGATTTCTGAAGTAGGCACTTAATAAATATGAAAAATGGGGTTTAGCATGCATGTGAGCACATTTGGATTTAGAAATCTGCTGATTTGTAGTGCTTGCTTTATCTAAATGATCTATTTTCTTTGTTTGCAGTTTGCCAGGGCTATTTATTGAGAGCCTATTTCAAATGGATGATTCTTGAACAAACCACATAACAAATGATCCACTTGATATCTTTTTCAACTCCTGAAGATCTTCATCTGAGGGTGCTAGATAGTGTCTCTAAGAAAACAGTATCTTTTGCAAGAAAACGATGTTTTTAGCTCATAAAGCGTGTTTTTTTGAAATTTCGATGCACAAATGGTCATCGAATCTATTTTTGAAATTTTAGTGAAAACGCAATAAAATCACAGGTTTACCTTCAATTCGTTCAAAATTCAAATGAATTTTTGAGAAATTGAGAAATTGATTCCAAAGTGTAAAATAGATTCGATTCATGTTTACCAAAAAACTACGCTGCAGGTGTCAGTAAGCGTGTTTTTCGTCTTTTCTTAGAGACACTAAATATTTACCTTTCCTTGCAATGCAGCAAAAGAACAAATAATGGGCACCTCTAAAAACTCAGTTCAAGAATTTGAGGTAGCGTTTTTTTCCAAGACAAGACGTCAAAAACGGAATTTAGCAGCGTTAAACAAGTATTTTGATAACGAAGTATCAAGAAAAAAAATCATCTCAAAAATTGAAAGTGGGTTTTCACATTCTCCATATTAATAGGCTTTTATTTAACGCTTATTAAATTCTTAATTGTGAATTAAATAACTAACCGGCTAAAAGCCGGTAGATTTTAGTTCCGCCTAAAGGCGGCTAAAGTCAGGCGCCTATATCAAAGTTTATCATCTTTATTGCGAACCTTTTCGATAGTTTTGCATAACGAAATATCGCAAATACTAAAGTCTTCGCCTAAAGGCGAGGGATTTTCTCCCATTCCCCGATAATGACATTAAATGATGAAGCGTAAACGTAACTATTGTTATTGTTAAAAAGTAAACCGTCCTAACAATTAAACTAAGACGGTTTCTCATTTAAACCAAGTGTTGTAAGACTAAATTGAAAGTTCGAAAGTTATTGGAAGCGTTATTTGGCTTGCTACTGTTTGTCCATGTTGATTTACAGCAGGATTAAAGGTAAAACCAGATAAGGCATTTTTTACAACTTCTTTCATATCAACACATGGAAAAGAGACAAACTCGTGACTTATGAGGTTTCCCGACTGGTCAATCTTGAGTGAAACAATTACTTTCCCTTCTATTCCTTGTTCCTTACAATACTTAGGATATTGGATTTTGGACACTACTTCTTTGTAGTTGGTCACCTCTACCACTTTGGCAGAGATGTTTTCCTGTGCATATACATTTAAAGCAAAATATATAGACAAGATCATCATCACCATCTTCTTCATGATTCTTCCCATTTTCATTAATATTAACACAATGTTAATTAATCGTTACCAAAAAAGAAACATTTAGGTAATATTAAATTAACATTTAAGATGAGCCGCTTTTTGTTTTAGATTAAATCTTACATACTACATTCGAAGCTATGTCTTTAACTATCTATCAATCATCTGCTGGTTCAGGAAAGACCTACACCTTGGCTAAGGAGTATTTAAAACTGGCTCTTAGATCTGTGAATTACTACCAAAAAATTCTTGCCGTCACCTTTACGAATCGGGCGGCAGAAGAGATGAAAGAGCGAGTTCTGGACTTTTTAATTAAGATTTCCAAGGGTAATCATGAGTTGATATCTGTCTTTGCTTCGGAGCTGGATCAAAGTGAAGAAGCGATCATCGAAGCAGCGAAAAAGATATTAACACACTTGCTTCACCATTATGGCTATTTCAACATCGCTACGATTGATACTTTTTTCTATCGAGTGATTCGGTCCTTCTCGCGTGAAATCGGTTTGCAAGGGGTGGACATAGAGTTGGATACCGATAAGGTCGCAGACCTTATTACTTCCAATGTATATGAAGGTGTCCAGGGAAATCAACAGTTGAGAGATTGGTTAATAGAGTTCTCTATGGAAGGGCTATTCGAAGGAGAAGGATATGAAACCAAAGGGCAGATAAGTAAGCTAACCAAATTACTCTTTCAGGAAGAATTTAAAAAACTGCCTCAAGAACAGTTTGCTGATAAAGAGATAAAGCAAAAAATCAAAACTTTAAAAGGCAAGCTTATCCATACTAAAAAGAACTTTGAGAGAAAACTCACCCGGATAGCCGAAGAGGCTATGAGTGCTATGGAAGCTGCCGGCATAACTGTAGATGATTTACCCTACAAGACCGCTGGACCAGGTGGATTCTTTTCTAAGCTACTTCGGAATAAATATGATTCCTTATTGACAACCCGGGTAAAAAATGCGCTGGACGATCCGAATGCATGGATTACTAAGTCTAGTAATAAAAAAGAATTGATTCTTCAATTAGCAACATCTAGCTTAATACCACTGCTAAATGAAGCAGTGGCTTTTATGGATCAAAAACAGCAGGACTATTACACCGCCAAGGCTATATTAAAACATCTTTACACTCTAGGTTTAATAAGTGACCTTGCTCAAAAGCTTCAGAAGTATAAGCAGGAAAAAGAAATACTTATGATCTCCGACCTTCCGGATTTTCTTTCTCAGATAATTGATGATAGTGGCTCTCCTTTCATCTACGAGAAGGTAGGCACTTGGTATGCGCACTTCCTGATTGATGAATTTCAAGATACCTCTAAATTTCAATGGAACAACTTTCGTTCACTCCTGCAGGAGAGTCTTGCGCATGGCCATGAAAATATCATCGTGGGAGATGCAAAGCAATCAATATATGGTTGGCGAGGAGGTGATCCTACACTGCTGCTTGAGCAAGTAGAAAAAGATATTCCTCATACTCAAGTGGACCTAACAAAAAGTACTAACTGGAGAAGCGCTCCAAAAGTGGTTGAATTTAATAATCAACTCTTTGCTGCTTTCCCTCAAATGATGGTTGAAGAAATGAGTGAGGTCATCTCCCCTGAAGAAGCGCAAATGATCACCAAAACATATAAGGGATCTGAGCAAGAAGTGTCCGAGAAAAATAAAGAGCTGGAGGGCTATGTTAAACTGGAATTTCTGGATGCCGAAAAGGGCAAGTGGAAGCAACGATCAATGCAGTGCATGATTGAAACAATCGAATCCCTTTTAAAAGATGGTCACCGGTTGAATGATATAGCCATTTTGGTGAGAACGAATAAAGAAGCTACTGAAATCGTGAACCATGTGTTTGACTATAGGAGAACTACTGATACACAAATTGAAGTAATTTCTGCGGAAGGCATGCTTTTGGAAAATGCTTCTGTTGTGCAATTGATACTTTTAGCCTTTCATCATTTGATTAATCCAGAGGATATTAGCCTAAAGGCTAACCTCATCTATCGCTATCAAAAAGATGTCAAAGGAAGGGAGTTTAATACGCATGCGGATTTTTCAAAGCTAGACGCCAGTGGACTTCCGGTAAGTTTTACAAAATATAAAAAGCACTTTCTTCATTTACCGATCCTGGAGTTAGTAGAGGTCCTTATTCGAACGTTTAAGTTGAATAAGCTACAAGCTGGGTATGCCTATCTTCAGGCTTTTCAGGATGCGGTATTGGAATACAGCAAAAATAACCGTTCCGATTTACGCTTATTCATAGAATGGTGGGAGGATATTGGAAGGAAACGTTCAATACAGTTAACAGGAGCGCTGGATGCAGTAGAGGTAATCACTTCCCATAAATCTAAAGGGTTACAGTATCCAATTGTGTTCGTTCCATTTTGTAATTTCAAAATGGACAGTCTCTCCAAGCCAGTCTGGTACAAATCACCCTTTCATGAGAGGGAAAGCTTACCGGTGGATTATGAGTCTGAATTGGATCAGACAAAGTTTGCAGCACATTATCGAAAAGATATGGCTAAATGGCACCTGGAAAGCTTAAACGTACTTTATGTTGCATTTACTCGTGCTGAAAACGGCTTGTATGTGTTTTGCGAACCGCCACCCTTAAAGAAGGAGAAAATGTATGCTACTGCGAGCAAGCTACTTTGGTCTTTTTTTGAACGTGATCCGATAAAGGGTTGGGATAAAGGTAAAAGGATCTACGAGAAGGGAAGCCTGAAGGTCAAACACAGCGACGTAAATGATGAGATGATCCAACTTCTCAACTATACCTCTAATAAATGGAGTAATAAGTTGCGGGTCCGAAAGACCGGGAAGGCTTATTACAATGATAAGGTTGAAAAAGGCAGAAGCGAAGGCGTTTTGCTACATCAGATTTTATCAGAGATCATTTGTAATGAGGAAACATCTACGGTATTGGATCGCTATGAGCGTAGAATGCATATTACTCAGGAAGATCGTACTTGTTATGAGGAGATATTATCAAATTTATGGAAAAACGATACGATTAAGTCCTGGTTTAATGGGGTAGGAGAAGTGAAGACTGAGGTGGTGGTGTTACCCGAGAACGGTGAAATAAAGCGAATGGATCGGGTGGTGATTCATGGAAACAATGCCACAGTGATTGATTTTAAAACCGGTCAGCCAAAGGCCGATGACGAAAAGCAATTGCACGAGTATGTAAATATTTTAAAGGAGATGGGATATAGCGCTGAGGGATACTTATTATACCTTAAAAGCGCAATGATCAAAAAAGTATAGAACGTTTCCCGGCTAGCGCGAATCTAGATTTTAAAAGCATATCAGGAGGACTTGTTTTCTTTAGACCCCGGGCTTTTTCAGTTTCAGGAAAACTGTTTCCTGCAGTTTTCGCCTTTCCCATGTCTCAGAAAGCCTGCTTTCCTTAGGTTTCTTGCCGGCAGGAGTCTACCAAAGTGATGAGCTGCTAACAGATTAGTATCTAACTTATCAGCAGCAGACACCATAACCATAGCTGGTCTTTCAACAACCTGAATCCTTACATATTCATTATTTGTCACTATTGTTTCTTCTCATAATAAAGACCACATCTGAAAAGTTGAAGCCTGATTACTCCTCAGTAGGAAGTGTTTCAACCAATTCAAATCCATTTTCAGCCATATAATTGAGAACAGCAGCATAAGATTCTTTATATAGTAAGTAATTCCGAGTACTCTTCACCTGCCCTAATTTGATCTGGACTATCACCAAAATCAACTCGTACATTTAATTTTCTTGAAAATGATCTTTGATCCACATAAATACAAGCATAGAAAAAACTTTCCTTTTCCTGAGCAAAAAGATCTACAGAAAAAAGGAATATAATCACAATTAATAGAGTGGATTTATTAATCATTTCAGTCTGTTTAATAATATTTTTCGAGTTAGAGAAAACACCGATTTTTATGTGGGATTGGCTAACTTCTTTTTGAATTTTATCATCTACTTTACAGATTCATTTATTTCATGGATACTTTTAAAGTAGTGAATGTTTCGATTAATCAAATATCTTTTCTCGAAATTATTCTTTCACTCCTTTGAGCCTTAAATACTCTTATAGCGTAGATGTACTTATCGCTAAATCTTTAGTGATTTATTAACAGGAACACTTTGCTCCTATTGACGAGCAGCTGTACGGGCTTCAATTTTATTGTAAGTTCCTTTCGATAATCCGCCTTTAGACGATCTATGAACTCCCAGGTCAGAGTCTTTGATTGATCCATGATGATTTTGCGAATTGCCAAGATCCAGTACTACATGAGATACTATTTTTCTCTGAAGAGCTGTCATTCTAAGTGGTCCTTTATGACTTTTTTCCAAATTTCGTATCCTTTTAAGTTCATATGCAATTGGTCTTCGAGATACAACTCGGGCCTGACTTTTCCTTCTGTTGTAAGCATAGGTGTATATATATCAATGAATGACCCATTTGTAATTTGATGGATTTTCTGCGAGAGCCTTTTATTCAGGCTTTCCATGTTTTTCTTTAGATATAATCTGTCAGGACTGGGCTTCACACTAATGATAGAGGTGGGTATGCCACCGAAAATAGTCTCTTTTTTAGTTAATAGATTGTTTACGCTATGTATAATGTCATTCTCCAAAGTACCGGTTCCTAGATCGTTATCTCCTGCATAGATTATGATTTTTGTGGGCTGGATGAATTCGAATACTTCTCCAAAAAAGTGATTACACCATTTGTAGGAAGAACCGCCAAATCCAAGGTTGAGTGTCTCATGTGGTGCTAAATCTAAGGCCATATTATCCCATAACCTAATGGAAGAGCTGCCATAAAAAGCAATGAGGTTTTCATTTGCCACATAAGCTTTTGACTTTTCTCTCAAATATTCAATCTCTTCTTTCCAGATGTTTATTTCTTGTAGTATTGAATTCATTTAGTGATTTAATTCCTTGAGTAATCCTTCGGCTTTGATCCGCGCGATATTAACTTCTGTGCTAAACTCTTCTTGATATTTCTCTACAAAATCCTTTAGCAATTGACCTTCTTTTTTCTTTTCTGAAATTTTGAAAGGTTTTAGAATTCGGCAAAAAAACAAATTTTCAACGATTCGTTTATCAAAATTGCAAAATACAATGGGAACAAGATATGGTTCTTTAGTTGCCTTTGTTGCCAGGTTGAAAGGCCCCATTTTAAAAGGTCCTGGAGACTCTTCCGTTAAGAAGGAAGTACCTTCCGGGCTAATGATGATATTCGTTCCAGACTGCAAGTGGTCCTCAGCTTCTTTATAAAACAGCTCTTTTGCCTGATCCCTTGATTCCTCATTCTGAAGGTCAGAGTCTCGCGTATAGACGTTAATATAGCCCAGGTTTTCATAATAGTCTTGATGACCGTATTCTGAGCTTTTTCCAAATCGGACCGTTCTGATTCCCGGATCATTGTATTGTTTATACAGTATCATGGCGCTAATGAAGTGTGAATCTAGTGTAAGCTGAAACTTATTATTTAGTATATAATGTGGATGGTTCAACAGATGATTGTAAATAAATATGTTGCCAGAGTCTTTGGGTAAGTTTTCCGTGCCCTCTAGGTGAAAAGACACTTGCTCAAACACGCGATAGGTTTTTTCTGCACACTTTTTTCTATTTTGCTCTGCGTTTATAGGTGAACCTCCTGATACTACTTTATACACTTCTGCGATACTTTCCAGAAAAAGCATCTCACGTTCCTCTCCTTTAAGTAAGTCCAGGCAAATAGAAGATAGGTGCCTTTCTTGCTTTGTGCCATTTTTGTGAAGTCTATGCAAAGTGGAAAATGCTAGCGTTTTGGTAGAAGAATCTTTGATTAAATGTGGGATTTGATGTAACGGCGAAGGGAGAGGGATCCTTGGCCGGTTGATATCGATAAGGTGCTTCACAGAAATCAGATTGTGATCATCCAACAAATACAGGTATTGGCTTTGCGAAAGCTGAAGCTGGTTTCCAATAAGCCATACCACCATTTTAAAAAAGTCTATTCCAAATTCGATCTCTGAAATAAGAGGCATGAGTCTTTTTGTATCAATGAAATAGACAGAAGTTTTGTGTTCGGTGCTGGCACGACAAATATCTGTATCTCCGAAAGTGGAGGACCATCCGAAAATATAGCCAGGGGTAGAGACAGATCGCAAATTCAGATACCTCTCTCCCTCTTGCCTTCGGATGGACACCTCGCCTTGGATGAGAATAAATACACCTGTTGTATAATTGTCTTGCTCATAGATTAACTCATTAGCTTCATATTCTCTACGTTCCAAAAGCCGCGCAAGGGAGGTGATTTCATGTTCTTTAAACTCCCCAAAAAAAGGGGATCTCCTTAGCAGCACCTTTCGCTCCTCCAGTGTCGACTCTTGTGGAATAAAATAGTTTTCTAGTTTCACTGCTCGTTGGCGAACTTTCACGCTCAATAACTCGGTCTGTTTGTAGAAAGAAGTCTCAAGTAAGTGATGCAACTTTTGGCAGATATCTATCAATGATGAAGGTTTTAGGTCATCAATAAAATCCTCTTTGCTTATTTTGTAGCATACTGCATTCTTTGATTTAACACGGATATTGGAAATGAACCGCTCGGGAGGATTGAGCGTTTCCCAGCCAATGATCATTCCTTTTTGTTTTGTGCAAAATAGCTTAGTTTCTTCATCAGTGATCTCATCGGTGAGGTAATACTCCAACTCACCACGTACCAAATAATAGATATGCGATATCCTGGAGTGAGTACGGCTAATAACTTCTCCTTTCTGAATAAAAATCTTTTCACTATTGGCGGTGGTAGGGAGCATCTCTCTCAATGAAATGATAGTTTTATTGAACGACATATAAAAATAGTCAATGAATGATAGTTTTGTTTTGATAGTTACTTCTCAAGGCATCTGCATATTATATTATGGTAGCCTCATGGACTTGGATTCTAACATTCGAAAAAGTATTTTGAACTATGCACTTAGTAAATATGAAAAATGGGGTTATCGTGCAGATGAGCACATTTGGATTTAGAAATCTGCTGATTTGTTGTGCTTGTTTTAATATGAATGATCCATTTTCTTTTGTTTGCAGCTTGCCAGAGCTATTTATTAAAAGCCTATTTCAAAAAGTATTTTTTAAAAATTCCCCTTGCACTTCCTAGCAAGGAGAATATTGGTGTTCTTTTGAGTGTTGGAATCTAATACTAGATGCTGATTACTTCTAAACTACCCTGTAATGGTATATTTATCTTAATAAGAAGTAATATCTAATAGATGGTTATGGGCCTGGAAAACTCCGAAATCTTTCATAATGATGGTGTAGCAATTCAAGGGTATGATGTGGTTGCATACCATGAAGAGGAGAAAGCTATCAAAGGAGAGCGGAATCTGGCCTATCTGTGGAAAGGACTGGAATGGAGGTTTTATAAAACTAAATATCTTGAGCTTTTCAAAGCCAACCCCCCAAAATACATTCCCAAATATGGAGGTTATTGTGCATTCGGAGCCTCCCAAGGATATAAAGCACGCAGTAAACCGCAATCATTTCATATCCAAGAAGGAAAGCTCTATTTGAATTTTGCGAATTATGTTCAAAAGCGATGGTTGGAAAGCAAAGGCGAGAAGATAAAAACAGCAGACGGGCTATGGAAACAAATCAAAGCTAGAAGGCCAATCAAGGCGCACAGAATTCCTATTTGGTGGAAGTATCAGTTTTTAAAATTATTAGGAAAAGATTTACTGAAGTAGGCACTTAATAAATATGAAAAATAGAGTTTAGCATGCATGTGAGCACATTTGGATTTAGAAATCTGCTGATTTATAGTGCTTGCTTTATCCAAATCATCCATTTTCTTTATTTGCAGCTTGCCAGAGCTATTTATTAAGTGCCTGCTTCAAAAGATTTATTTGGATGAGTGTCCTTCATTGACACCATTTGCCAAGTCTAAAGCAACTTTTAACTATTGGTTATGCTACCCCGCATTTCAAGACATTATAAAAGTAACATTGAGCAGCTAACTTCCCACCGCAGCCATGCAAGCCTATGAATTTAATGGTGATTGGATCCCTACCCGCATTTTGGATGGAATGTAAAACCCTGATGGAGAAATATCAGGGCTTTGAAACATTCATTGGAGATGAAGCATCGCACTTAAATCCCGTATGAAATAAAATGTAAGTACTAAAATACCTTCCCTCGGCTACTTTATAGTAAAACCATAAAATGAATATAAATGAAGAAGCATCTTGTGGAACCGGTAGCTCATTTTTGGTTACATTTGATTTTGATTATAACTTTTATTATAAAATCATGATTAAAGCTAAGGTTACAACTGTAGGAGCATCTGTTGGTATTGTATTACCGAAAGAGATACTTTCTCAACTTCATATTGGCAAAGGTGATACTGTCACCTTCATTCAAACCCCTAATGGCGTTGAAATCACACCTTATGACCCTAAGTTTGAAGAGCAAATGGACAAAGCAAAAAGGGTTATGTCTGATTACCGAAATGCGCTCAGAAAACTTGCAGAATGAATGAAGTTGATGACTTTATCTGGGTCGATAAGCACGTTGTGTTAGCAGTACATAATGAGCAACTTTCTCAACATGGTGGACGTGTAGGTGTAAGAGATGAAGGTTTATTGGATTCCGCTTTGGCGAGACCTAAAAATTTGAAGGCTTATGAAAATGCTTCTTTAGTTCAATGTTGTGCTGCTTATGCCTACGGTATTATTCGGAATCATCCTTTTAACGATGGGAATAAGCGTACTGGATTTGTAGTAGCCATTACTTTTTTGCTCCTAAATAATTATTACATCAATGTCTTGGAATCTGATGTTGTGATTGTAATTACAAAACTTGCTGCCGGAGAACTTACTGAACAAGAACTTCAAGATTGGATCGAAACGATTATTGTAAAAGCAATGATCCTTAGTTAAAGAATAGTGCAAATAGGTAGTTAACTTATTGTTATGGGTATAAGTAGGATACATTTTCTCTACCCTTTCCTTAGAAACTGCAAGCTTCCTTTTAGATTCTTATTGCTCGGTATCATAAACTTTAAAACCACCTTACAACATGATTTGGACCGACTTTACAAACAGTTAATCTCTATCTCAAATTCTTGAACTGAGTTTTTAGAGGTGCCCTTATGGTTTTACTATAAAACAGCCAAGAAAAGGTAGTTTAGTATGTACATTATTCCATACAGGATTTAAGTGCGATGTTTCATCTCCAATGAATGTTTCAAAACCCTGATATTTCTCCATCAGGGTTTTACATTCCATCCAAAATGCGGGTAAGGATCCAGTCACCATTAAATTCATAGGCTTGCATGGCTGCGGTGGGAAGTTAGCTGCTCAATGTTACTTTTATAATGTCTTGAAATGCGGGGTAATGGGATAGTCTTCAGTCTCTGGAATATTAGCTCAGGAAATAATCGTTTTATTTTATATTGCAAGAGCCGATTACAGTAAGTAATCGGCCCATTTTTGTAGTCCATTGGGAAATCTTTTCATTTCATCAATTTCCTCTCAAAATCACCTAAAATGTGTCTAGTGGATGAAATAGAATGAAAACTCAGAGAGGTTTTGGAACATTTTCACTCATTTTCAGGTGAAAATTTATCCTTATTTGTTCAATGACATGCTCTGCAGTAGCATTTATTTCGGTTTTATGTCGTAATCGATATAAATGGGTGTAGGTCCCTTTGCAGGACCTATCAGGTGTAACATTTGCATACGGAACCTCTCGACAATATCTCTTTTTAATAACCATCGATGGAAATCTGCTGGCGAAGTATTGTGATGATGAACAGACTTATGACCTGCCGGTGCCTCAATGTCTCTTCGAACTGGAAACTGTAGCCATTCACCCTGAAATTCTTCAGAGAGCATCCAGTTCAAATAGAGCTTGGCTGCTGCTTTGTTTTTTGCTTGTGTTGGAATACCTGCTGCTTGAAACCATGTCAGAAAATAATCTTTTTCTGGAAACATAAATTTTGTGTTCATTCCAAGAATTGGTTCGAATGCCCAGAAGGTTGTGAAACTTGCAGCATACCAACCCTTATTAATTGCAACATAAGGCATAGCTGTGCCACGTGTCCAGACTGGCTCAGTTGCCACTAGTTTTTCCAAATAATCCCATCCATACATTTCCTTTAGATTCCAAAACTGATATAATACCGCATCATCATCGTGTGGATAGGTAAGAATTACTTTTCCCTTCAATGAAGGATCCAGATAGTCCATGGCATCTCGGGGAGCCTTTTCCTCTGCAATCATGTCGGTATTGACATAGTTGGAAAACGTAACTCCATATAATCCTGTCCAGTGACCGTGAGGATCCTTATAATCTGGAAATACTTTATCCCAATTCTTAGGTTTATAAATATCCAGATAACCTTGTTCAGTATAGTATGTAAACCGATGTAAGGTTTGAAATTGAATCACATCCGGAATATTTTCCGTCCCCCCAGTGGCTCGAGCATTATCATAACGTGGAGCATGATTTATACTTACATCTACACTGTGAGTGACTTTTAACTTGGGGAACCTTGCCTTGAACATATCCAGATAGTAATCTATTTGGTCTGATTTATCTCCCCCTGCTCTAAGTACGAATTCACCACCTTCTTCCAGAGCAGCTTTATAAAGTTCATCCAGAGATCGGGTCTCTATCTCAACTGAAGCAGATCCGGTTTGAGAATATGAGGTTAGCGTTATGCTCAAAAGCAGAATTGACAAAAAAATCTTATATTCTTTCATAATTTTGGTTTTTAAGGTATTTGAATGTTTGACTTTCAGATATTATCTTAGTTCAACTCTCCTTTTGCATAGGAATAAGAACGACCTAAGATGAACTTGGCAACATCTAATTCTTTTTGGTTTCGAGGGGCGTACATCATAATTATGTTTGGGGGAAGAATACCTCTTTGAATCATAAGATGCCATTCGCCCCAACCATTTTGAATGATTAACTCAGCATCTTCTCTGGGTAGCCCCAAATGCAAACTGTAATCCGGATCCGGGTGAAAATGAGCAAACTCAGTCCCTATCATAAAGGCGTTGCAACTATCACAGGTATGACCTTCATCTATGCACATTGCAACTGCACCAGGCACAGAGATTCTACTTGGCTTCCTTTCAATATGACTTAATTTAAAAGCCCATTTAGTCAACTCTTTTATATATGAAAGATCGTCTGGCTGTTGGTTTAATTGAGTGTGAGGATTTGTATCGGTTGTTTTTGGATGGACTCCCTCCCTTTTTGGCATATTGCCAAGCGTAATTGTTTTATTCATTATCGTTGTTTCATTTTAATCTGCAGAAATTTCAGCAGAACAAATCATCACAAAAAATAGGGCTGAAATCAGCATGAGCATTGTAATTTTTTCTCCACTTTGCATAAGCATCTTTCGACAGTTTATTAAGACTTCATAAATCTAAATCGTTGCACTGTAATTAGTCCACTAGTTATATAAAGTACAGCTAGTGTATTTTTGTGCCCTATGGAGAATAAGAACGATTACGTAGAAATACAAGCTGTATTAGATGCTCTGGAGATCATAGGAGGAAAGTGGAAATTTCCAATTCTGTACAGTCTATGTAAGGGCAAAAAGAGATTTAAAGAACTCGAAACTGATCTTAATGGAATATCTTCCAGAGCATTGACTAATGCTCTAAGAGATCTCGAAATAAATGAACTGGTTTCTCGAAAGGTATTTCCCACTGTTCCCTTAAAAGTTGAATATAGTCTTACTGAATACGGATACCAACTCGAGCCTGTAATTGAATCAATTAGAAATTGGGGTAAGGAACATAGAAAGAGAATTTTTGAAAAGAACTGAGCATCAAATTAAATGAATCCTTTGCAAAACTGGATTTTTGGCTCAAATCGAGGCTTTCAGAATTTCAAAAACGTAGTTCACTGGTCGTAAATGAGGCTTTTGAAATTTTGAGTAACGAAGAGTTGGGACAAAAGGCGGGTTTTTCAAAGGATTCTAAATAATAACTCATCCAAACAATAAGCTGGCACCAAGAGTGAAAAGTAGGATGAAATTTGCAATTATTTGTTTTTTAGAAGATAAAAAAAGCCTTTAAGAGAAATGAGAAGGCTTATGTTTCCAGTTCCGGGGAAACTTTTCATTTCATCGATTTTTATTCCAGAAAAATATAAAATAACCTAAATCCGCATCTATCGATGAAATTGGATGAAAAACGAACGTCCTCCTTAAAGACTTGTCTGTGATTTTAATTGTAAAGATAGCAGCGTCTTAACTTAAGGAATATTGCAAATAGCTAATTAAACTGAAAAATTTGGGTGTCATTCGATTCTATTCAACTACGCTAAATCAATTACTTGAATCCACCTGACACTAGTTAGTGGTGAATAACACGGGTTAGTAAGCTTTTCCCATTCTTTTTTCCTTGATGTAATGCTGCCACAGTAATGTTTTTTCCATCCGTAGAAGCTTCTATTTTTCCAAGATAATAACCCCAACTATTTTTGATCCAAACCTCGCTACACAACATATTCCTGACTCTGAGTGGACGCAAGTATATTTTAAAGAAGTATTTGCCAATGCTTGCAGGTCACTTTTAGCTTCATTTCCTATGAATTTAATGTCACCATTGGGGAATGAAAGAAAATCCCTCGCCTTTAGGCGAAGACTTTAGTATTTGCGAAGTATATCTAAAACCAAGACATTGAAGCTAAAGATGATAACTTCGATATAGGTGCCTGACTTTAGCCGCCTTTAGGTGGAACTAAATCTACCGGCTTTTTAGCCGGTTAGTTATTTAATTTCTCTATTTGTAGATCTAATTCTTTCAAATTGTAATTCATAAACAGCTTATTGATCTTCTCATTCTGGTTTGGTATAGAAAAATTGTTCTTTAACAATTTTGTTATTTGCGACTTGGTATACAATGATTTCGTCTATTTCTAATTGGTGCCCGTTCTTCATCAAAAGTCTTGAATACATACATATACTGAAGTATTGTTGACTAATAATGGGATCCGAGACTTCTAAGTCATACCACATTTTGATGGTTTCTAAAAATGCCTTCTCCTTTTTAAGTAGATTGGTAATTCCCTCCGTTTTTTCTCTTGGGTGAAAATCTGGCTCTACATTTATTACTTTTACGTCAAATAGTTCCTCTTGAGCAGCTAAAAAATCTTTATTCCTTAAAAGATCTACAAGACGCGAGCTTATTACTTTAATATTCATGCTGTATGTGTTAAAGCAACAAATTACGTAGTTCATCGGATGCCTTTTCTTGAGATTTATCAAGAAATAAGTGGGGTATTCTTTTTAAGCCTGCTTAATGTCTCCTCAGAAAAACCTAGCATAGAGGCAATATATTTTGCTGGGACATGCAAGAATAAATTGGAATTTTTTTGAAAGAAAACTCGAAATCGCTCTTCTGATTTCATGCTCATAAGCTCGAATGTTCTGTACTCTATTGCACTGAGCATCTTGGCGAGAAGTAAGTTTTCAAAATCAAGCCATTTTCGAAATTTATGACAAAGCTTTGAGTGGCTATCTATTCCTATGACATGGAGTTTAGAATCAGTAATAGCTTCTATGGTCCAATAACTAGCTTTTCTTTCTATAAAGCTGGAAATGGAGGTAATGAATTTGCCAGATCCCCCAATCCAAGTGGTTGTTTCTTTTCCGGAAATATCAATGTGATACATGCGTAAGTATCCCGATTCAATCAAAGCAAGTTTGTTGGCTATCTCACCGGATTGAACAACAATGGATTTTCTGGATACATTAATTTGATTGAATTTAGATTCGATCTCATCCAAATGAGATGGAGGAATTTTGACTTGTGTAGTGATAGTTTCGGAAAAGAAGCTCAAGGAATTGGTTTTCTAGTTTAATTATAATCTCTATTTAGCATAGTTATTTATTAGCAATTCTGGTGACTATGGTTTAGAATGGGTTTTCGCCTCTCTCAAAAAACCTTTCGCAATTTTGTCTACAATGCTATGATGATCATTCCATATATCATAAACTTCTCTAGCCCATTTTTTGATCAAGTCTTTGCATTCCTTAGCATCAATATACTTTGCTATAATATCTGAGGTCGTAATTTTACCTCTTTTATATATCTCGGGTGGAATAAGATATTCGTTCTGTCTGTCCACTTTGTATCGATTCAAATAGTTGCTCAACTTAGGAGATGATTCATATGTCCATTTTACCTTATACGTGAAAATCAAGTGAAGTCTTGTCAGGTGAAAATGGTTGTTCCATCTGCCATGGATCTCAGGGTGCTGCAACGTATGAGCATCAACAATAAAGAATCTATAAATGTGATTTTTGGATGCTGAAAAGTCAATGCCTTGGAATCCAAGATTGAAGATTTCTATACATTCATGGATTCCTCTTTTGGTATTAGCCCCACAGAATTGGCATTTACCTTGATTGAGAAGGGTTACTCCATTTTTAGCTGCTATGTCAATATAATCTTGCAAGGTTTATTGGTTGATAAGTGCATATGAATATTTCTTTCAAGCTATCTCTAAAGTAAGCTACACTTCAAATATTTAATTAATAATTTTTTCATTAAGCTATTTGCTAATCGATACACCCCACAGAATGGTCATTTCAAGCATTCGGAGTGATCAAAAGAGAGTATGCAAATAAGATATATCGAAATCTATACTTATCATCATTTGACAATTATCGTACGATGAGAATCAGCTTCCGGAGAGTTTCTCTTCTTTAGTTGATAGCTCTATGATTTTAATTATTCGATTTGTTCTTGTTTTCTCTTTTTTGCCAGCTTCAACCACCTTAGCCGTTGAATAGGATTAGATCCTTCAGCTTAATCAGTTTATCTACGTCACCCAAGAAGTTCCATAAGCCGTTCTTTTTGGGCTCCTAGAATTATCTTCCAAACGTAAGGAGTAAACATGGTGATCACATACTATTAAAATCACTGTGTATTTGTTCGCGGGATTCAAGACTTAATTTTCCTCCTGACCAGCCCGGTAAACGATTTACGTTAGTATTTGCTAAGAAGACGACAAAATCGAATAACATCTGATAAAATAAAGGTAGAAGATTTAATCTATTGAAGTAGGCACTTAGTAAATAGTCAAGTTTTTGCAGTAGACCGGGCTATGAGCCACCATTCTATCCATCAGACGGTCAAATAGTTTACCTTTCATCAGATG
>JBCDKO010000046.1:0-24290 GCA_038746525.1 Bacteroidota bacterium | reverse complement strand
GGCCTGCTGAGAAACGTTTTTTCAATTCAAAAAACACGTTTATGTGGTCAAAAGATACTGTTTAGTAAATTTCTTTTTCAATACGTGCAAGGTTTTCGAGCAGATGCTTCCATTTTCGGTGCACTGAAAAAGCTCGATTTCCAGATTTTTCAACTAGTCACAGATACATCAGCTACGTCGTTCGCTGCGGATCGAAGTATAAGCATACATCTTCCCCTTGCTGCCTAGTATCTGATACACCTGTGACTTTCTCAGCAAGCCCTAGTTACAATCTCCGTTATCGCCGTTTTGTGATCCTGATTTACAAGGATTTAATCCTCAGAATAACATGATTAATACTTGGACCGCTTCATGTATTTTCTTATTGTAATTTTTCTTTCAAGTATCTTGCTGTATGATTCTCCTTCAGTTTAATCATTTCCTCTGGCAAACCTGCAAAGCAAATCTGACCGCCTTTTTCTCCTCCTTCGGGACCTAGGTCAATGATCCAATCAGCATTTTTAATAATTTCGGTATTGTGTTCAATAATCACTACGGAGTTCCCGGCATCTACCAATGCATTGATTGCGTCAAGTAGCTTTTTAATGTCATGGAAATGAAGGCCTGTTGTTGGCTCATCAAATATAAATAGGATATGGTCAGAAGAGTTTCGTTTTTGACCTTTGGCCAAGAAATATGCAAGTTTCACACGCTGAGCTTCACCTCCACTGAGTGAATTTGACCCTTGACCTAATTTCACATAGCCAAGTCCAACATCGAGTAAAGGTTGAAGCTTGTTGATAATAGCGCTATTTCCCTCAAAAAACTTCAGTGCTTCTTCAATAGAAAGATTCAGTACGTCAGCAATGTTCTTGTCATTGTAAGTAACTTCTAAAATTTCTTTTTTAAATCGCTTTCCACCACAATTTTCACAGATCAAATGAAGATCTGCCATAAACTGCATTTCAATTTTGACAGTACCCTCGCCTTCACAGACCTCACATCTTCCACCGTCTACGTTAAAGGAGAAATGGGCAGGTTTGAAATTATTTTGTTTTGAAAGCCGCTGCTCAGAAAATAATTGTCTTATTCCATCATATGCCTTTACATAAGTCACAGGATTCGATCTGGAGCTTTTTCCAATGGGGTTTTGATCAACAAATTCGACTTGAGTAACTTTTTTATAATTACCTGTAAGGTTTGTAAATTTTCCGGAGGCTTCACTTAGAACTCCAAGCCGTTTACTGATAGCAGGATGCAAAATTTTTCTTACCAGAGTAGATTTTCCACTTCCGCTGACTCCAGTAACCACTGTAAGTACACCTAAGGGAAATGTTACATTTATACCTTTTAAATTATTTTCTCTTGCTGCTTCGATGGTCATAGATGTTCTCCAGGTACGTCTACTTTCTGGAATAGTAATCTCTTCATCTCCATTAAGATATCTAGCAGTGTGAGACTTGGTTTTCCCGTTTAGTTCAGAGGTTTTTCCTTGAAATACCAACTCTCCACCATTGATACCAGCACCAGGACCAATATCAATAATTTGATCTGCGGCTTCTATTACCTTTTCTTCATGCTCAACCACAAGTACTGTATTGCCAACATCTCTTAAACTTTTAAGGACATCAATGAGCCTGTCCGTATCCCGTGGGTGAAGACCTATACTCGGCTCATCCAGAATATACATGGAACCAACAAGAGTACTACCTAAAGAAGTGGCTAGTTTGATACGTTGAAATTCACCTCCTGATAGAGTATTGGTAAGTCTATTAAGCGTTAGATATCCCAAACCTACTTGATCGAGATACGAGAGCCTGTTCTTTATTTCGCTCAAAATTCTTTTAGCTACTTCCTGATCATGTTTACTAAGCTTTATTTCATTGAAAAAGTGGACCAGCTTTTTTACTGACATCAATACCAAATCAGTTATTGAATGATGATCTATTTTAACGTAGCTGGCATCTTTTCGTAATTTCGTTCCACGGCAATCCGGACAAGTTGTTTTGCCACGATATCGCGAGAGCATCACTCGATATTGGATCTTATGAAGCTTTGATTCCAGATGACCAAAAAAGCTATTTAAGCCATCGAAATAGTCATTACCTGTCCATAATAATTCATACTCCCTTTCTGTGAGTTCAGCAATTGGACGGTGAATAGGAAAATCAAAGCGGATGCCATCTTGCAACAAAGGCTCAGCCCATTTTTTCATGGTTTCACCTTTCCATGGAGCGATAGCTCCTTCATATACAGATAGGTTTTTATCAGGTATAACTAAGTCCGGATCAATCCCTAGAACCTTCCCAAAACCTTCGCATTTCTTGCATGCACCGTAGGGATTATTAAAACTAAAAAAATTGACAGAGGGCTCCTCAAATACAATTCCATCCAGTTCAAAGCGATCTGAAAAATGTCTCTTCTCCTTTCCAACTATTGTAACGATACAATCTCCTTCACCTTCATAAAATGCAGTTTGAACCGAATCAGAAAGTCTAAATTGGGTTGCTTCGTCTGATTGTACTACCGCGCGATCAATCAAGATCTCAAACGTTCCTTTTGGTTTTTTCTCTGATTTTAGTATATCTTCAATATATGCTACTTCCTTGTCTATTACAACTCGATTATATCCTTTGCTCATTAAGATCTCAAGTTCCTTAATCAGGGATCGCTTAGACTTTTGTTTTAGTGGAGTGGCGATCGTTAGCTTGGAGCCTTCCTTGTGAGATAAGATGTAGTTGACCACATCTGTAACTGTATTTTTTCTTACCTCTCTACCGGATTCTGGGGATATCGTATGCCCCACTCTTGCGAAAAGAAGTTTTAGATAATCATATATTTCAGTGGTAGTTCCTATGGTCGAACGTGGATTTTTGGTGGTTACTTTTTGTTCTATGGCTACGGCGGGAGCTACCCCTTTGATATAATCTACCTCAGGTTTTTCCATTCGGCCTAAAAATTGACGAGCATATGAACTTAAACTCTCCACATATTTTCGTTGGCCTTCAGCAAAAAGTGTATCAAAAGCTAAGGAAGATTTGCCTGACCCTGATAAGCCTGTAATTACAACTAGTTGATCTCTCGGAATAGCTACATCTAGGTTTTTGAGATTATTAACCCTTGCACCTTTGATGATTATGTATTCTTTTGGATCTAGCTTATCAATATTTCCAACCATTTCAAAAGTTTTCAAATAGTTGAAACACTAACTAAGTGATTCGGTTCTTAGCTTTTAAAAATAAAAGCAAGTCTTTTCCTGAATCGTTTAAATTTTATATATTTAGAAAAATATTTTTAAATAATAACTCAATAATATGATTTAGACCTCTACGTTAATGAACAAGTGACGTATATGAATAAGACAGATTTGAAAGATAGTGATTTGCTATCTCTTTACATTGGAGGAAACGAAGAGGCATTTGAGGAACTTCTCAAGCGTCATAAAGACAGGGTTTTTACAGCCATTTATTTGATTGTAAAAGACAGGTACACAGCAGAAGATCTTATGCAAGAGGTCTTTATTAAAGCTATACGTACCATTAAATCGGGAAGGTACAACGAAGAAGGTAAATTTCTACCTTGGATTCTACGTATCGCCCACAATCTTTCAATTGATTATTTCAGAAAATCAAAACGCTATCCGGTAATCGTAATGGAGGATGGGAGTAGCGTTTTTAATTCGTTAGATTTTTCTGAATCCACAATTGAAGATAAACATATCAAACAAGATACCTATAATCTTTTGAAGGCTTACATTAGGGAACTCCCTAATTCACAGCGGGAAGTGTTGGTTATGAGGCACTATATGAAAATGAGTTTTCAAGAAATTGCAGATGCAACAGACGTAAGCATCAATACAGCGCTAGGAAGGATGAGGTATGCTTTAATTAACTTAAGAAAAAGATTTGAGCAAACACAAAACGCCTATGACAAAAACCTTTACAAAAAATGATTTAGTAAGATTTCTATACGATGAAGTAAACGAAGATGAGCGGCTGGAAATTAAAGAGTCTTTACGTTCCAACATCGTTTTGCGGGATAGTCTGGAAGAACTAAAAGAAGCCATGTCTATGCTCGATAACTTTTCTGTGAAAGCTCCTAATGATGTTGTTTCAAAGATCCTACAAGCATCTAAAAATTTACAATCTGCCTAATTTAAGGCAGTAATAATAAAGATGTTTTGAAGGATTTATGACAAGTGCTTATAATCTTTTTGAAATGAAATTAAATCAGTTAATAATAATATTTTAAGCTCTATGCCATCTTAAAAATGATATTCGAATCTATCATTAGAAGAATATTGAAGTAGGCACTTACTAAACATAAAAATAGGGTTTAGCATACATTTGATCACATTTTGATTTAAAAATCTGCTTATTCGTACTAATTAGCTTTGTCTACAATGATTCATTTTCTTTGTTTGTAGTTTGTTAAAAGCGATTTATTAAGAGTCTAATTCAATACTTTATTTAGAAAGTTGAATATTAACTAATGAAGCTCATTATTTAGGACCTTTTCCAAGCAAAATTTATAATTAAATTACACAAGTTGTGCTAATAAATTTATTTCCAAATCACGGTAGTGATTATACGATTGTAATACAAACCATTTGCTTGCTTTTGAGATAAGCCATCAGGTTAACTGTAGAATTTGACTCTTAAGATCTTTTCAAAAGGAAAAGGCTTAATATTATTTCAAAGAGTAGGCCAAAAGGAATTTCACATTAATTTTCGTTCTTGATAAATAAGCTCTTCATAGCAAAACACTCTACCTTTTTGTTTCAAAAGTAGAGTTCACGTTAGCGGGTGATTTCTCACAGGCGATTAAAGAAAGCTAGCGAAGTATTACTAAGAGAACGTGCCTTTTAATGGTATGGTTAGCTAATTTGTAAGTAAGGTCCTTTTGTACATCAAGATAGCCTCGAGGCAAAAAATGTGAGATTACCCATTTTCGTGGTATGGTGTGAAAGAATTTCATCAAATAAAAAATACGTTTCATGGAAAAGAAATTTGTATTTATTTCACATAGGGTCATTTTTGAACGAATGAAGATCCTCTATATTCATCAATATTTCAAGACTCCGGCGGAAGGAGGATCAATCAGGTCTTATTATCTTGCTAAAGGATTAGTAGATGCCGGACATCAGGTTTCAATGATTTCTGCACATGATGGAGCTTATGATGTAAAAAATGTTGATGGCATCGAAGTTCACTATTTAAGTGTCTCCTATGATAACAAATTTGGCTTTATTAAGCGACTTTTTTCATTTTGGAAGTTTGTAATTCTTGCCAGAAACAAAGCATTAAAGCTAGATAAACATGACTTAGCCTACGTAATGACTACTCCGCTTACAACTGGTTTTATTGCAACATATCTAAAGAGGAAATTGGACCTTTCTTACTATTTTGAAATAGGTGATTTATGGCCAGAAGCCCCAATTAGCATGGGGGTAATTAAAAATAAATTCTTTAAAAAATGGCTATATACGGTTGAAAAGAAATTTTACTTTGAAGCGGATAAAGTGATTGCTTTGTCACCAGCCATCCGAAATTATGTGGAAAAAGTATGCCCCAAAATAAAAGTATATGTGATTCCTAATATGTCTGATTGTCAATTTTTTGAGCCCGAGTATAGTATTGGAGATTACCGCTATTCAAATAAATTTCAGATGACCTACTGTGGCGCTATAGGAAGGGCGAATCACTTAGAGTTCCTCCTAGCTGCTGCACGTGAAAGCGCCAGAAGCAGATTACCCATCCATTTCAACATCATTGGATATGGGTCTGAGATGCATCGACTTCAACAAGAAGCTAGATTTCTAAATAATGTTACATTTTATCCACACGAAGGGAAAGATCGTGTAAAGAAACTATTAGATCAAAGCGATGCGGTATATGTTTCGTTTAAAGATGTAGATATCTTAGGGACAGGTTGCCCCAATAAGTTTTTTGATGCATTAGCAGCCGGTAAGCTAAGTGTCATTAATTTTAATGGATGGATCAAAAGTGTGATTGAAAAGAACAGGTGTGGTTTTCATCATGATCCCCATCATCCAAAGGAATTTGTCAGAAAGATTAAGGTCTTTCTTAGGTCGCCAGAACTGTTATTGAAATATCAAAGAAACGGTAGAAAGCTCGCGGAACTATACTACGATAAACAAATCCAGATAACTAAACTTTTAAAGATTCTCAACAACGAGTACAAATGTGAGAAGGACAAATCTGAGGTTTATAACTTAACTGCCTGAAGGTTTATATTCAGAGAGATGAAATATTTTATTGGCATCTGTTTCTGCCATAATTTTTTGAATAGAAAGGTCTGTTTTTTCAGCATATCTTTTGACAATTTGCCATCCGAGCCATCTTCCTATCCTTCCTGGGCATTTGACCCCTATCTCATAAACATTTGGTCTTTCTCCTAAAAACTTTTGCTTTATCTGGTGATCAGTATCATAAAGCAACTTATTTTCTATGAAGTTTGCCCATATAATTGCATCATTTGCAAATGAATCGTTCCATTCCTCTTCTGTATATCCTATCAGAACATTTTCAGGGGTACAAGGTAGGATTTGGCTGAGCAGATAATAAGATTTTCCATGATCAATCATGTCCGAAAGCATGGTTTCTCCCTTGCACTGCTGTATGTATTGACTAGAAATAAATTGCATGATATTAGCCGGTAAATGTTCAGTATTATACCTTTTTAGGATGTAATTAGGAATTTGCTGAGGCTTATAAGTAGCATTCTTTCCAACAAAAAAATCCATGCCTATTATCACGTGCTCATTGGAAATAAAAAGATCTTTGTACAAACCTGTAACAGCAGTTTGGAGTATAGGTATTTTTGTCTCTGGGTAATAAACACTTAGTCGTCCCAAGCTTGATTCTATTGTTACTATGATTTGGTTAAGATCGGCAAAAGCTTGTTGTGATTCTTGATATAGCGTGTCAATAGACGGGTTTTGAAGTAAATCAAATAGTTGATCGGCTAGAATTATATTGCTAGGGTATTGATCAGCATCTAGGAATAACTTAGCAAAATCGGCATGGTTATCTAGCAGGTTTTCGACTTCTTGAGTGGATTGAGTATGAAACAATTTTTGATCTATCCGTTGTACTTCTATTTGAACAGGAATGGGATCTACAGACTCGCGACAATTTTTTCCTGAACAACTGATTATTAAAACACTGGATATTATTAAAGGAACTCTTAACATAGTTTCTATTTTTGCCGGAAAAATAGGAAGGCTAAAAATCTACTATCTGCAAACGAATAATTATGAGGCAAATTTTCTTTTTCATACTATTAATTCTTTGTGTAATACTTTCGGCCCAAACCAAACTCGGGCTCAAGTTGTCACCCGTGATCGCTTCTAATAGAGTTACTAATGATGCCCAAACGCTTGATAACGATGGATCTGTGTTAAGGTTGTCAGTAGGCTTGGTGGTAGATAAACCTCTCTCTGACTCCTATTTCCTAAGTACTGGTTTAATATACATACCAAAAAGAGCCGCCTTTAGGACCGATAGTGCAACATCTGAGGAATATACACTCCAATACCTGCAAATTCCAACAACGCTTAAGCTATTCACTAATGAAATTGCCCCTGATGTAAAAGTATATTTTCAAGTGGGTGGAGCTTTAGAAATAAAAGTATTTGATGAAGCAGATGAACCCGACTTTAACACTGTTGAAAAATTTAACACTGCTGATTTTTCCGTTATTGTGGGGAGTGGAGTAGAATATAGAGCTGGAATCAATACTACGATTTTTGGCGGAATTTCCTATCAACGAGGATTAGCAAACACTGTGAATGAAACGATCGCCGGTGCTGATGATCTCAAAATTAGAAACACTCTTGTTTCCATTGATTTAGGTGTAAAATTTTAGTTTATGATAATTTAATGGTTCTCTTTATACCTTCTTGAGCCTTTTGTATGTATCGTCAGCTTTTAGAGATCATATTGGTCTGCACAAGTGGTAATCCTCATTCAAGTTCGCATGTTCCAAATCAATTTGGATGGTGTAAACCGGGCTATTGGGTGATTCTAGTCTTAATATTTTAATAGTATTTAGTGTTTATGTTTTTATCTTTAAATTTTCCTTGTAATAAGATAAACTACACTTTTTATGACCAGGAAAACAAGAAACATCTTGAAAATCATTTCGATAACTCTGGCAATATCAATGGTTCTGATGGACTTAGAAATTATCCCAAACTGGATAACACCTCATTTTTGGGTCATGGTCATTGCTTATTTCTTGTTTGTATTGGCAAGTCGTTAACGCCGAAAGATCAATTTCCCTGTTAATGCTTGATCCTCGTATTGAATACGATAGAAATAAACTCCATTTGTCAATTCAACCCCGGAGGCATTTGTTCCATTCCAGGTGATTTCGTTCGTACCCGGAAATTGAGGTGCCCATAAAAGGTTGTTAATTAACTCACCACCAAGTGTGTATAAATCGATTTTAACTGTACCGCTCTCCGGAATAGTGTATTGAATTTTCGTTTCGTCATTAAAGGGATTAGGAGAGGCAAATGCAATTGCAAAATTTAGTTCGGAGTCTTCTATGACATCAATTCTTTTAAAATCCTGAATGTTTGTGGTAAATACCCCATTTCCATGTGTAGCTATGACCAAGCTCCCATCAATTGGCCTGTAATCCATCATGGGGATCACCGAATTTCCAATCAAATCTTCCGACTCTTTAATCCATATAGTAGAACTGTCATTTGATGCGGTAGTGGAAGAAAGACCTATACTGGTACCTACCACGTAGAGAATGCCAGAGTTCGTAGGGATTATTTCCGCCCAGCGGATACTGGGACCGTTTCCAGTACCGTCTGTATTTTCCTCAAGATTTCCACTTATATCACTGAAGGTCTGTCCGCCGTCAGTGCTCTCGAAAATTGAGGGAATATTATAATTTGAAAAAATAACCAGGATATGATCTTGATCCTCAGGATGAATGGCAATACAAGAAATGTATGCACTTTCAGGAAAAGAAGAATCATCAAGTTGATCGACAATAAAATTAGCACTGTTAGATGCATTAGAAAGTTTAAACAGTTGGCCTGATGATGTCCCAAAATAAACTACCTCCGAATCGAACGAAATATCAACCGCACTAACAATACTTATGCTGTCTGAGTTCTGGGTGACTCGTTCCCAACCTAAAGAGGTTGGCTCTTGAGAACCACTGGGAATTTGAGAAACATTGGCATTGAAGTAGAGATGATTGCCACCGGCAATGAACATTCTGTTGGGATTAAGTGGGTCTAGAACAAAAGGGTTGATAAACAGGTAGGCAGAGCCAGACTCAGCGACCAGATTACCAGGATCTACCCTACCAAATGAAGTAATGGCTAAGTCGGAATTAAGCGTAAGCCTCAATGTCTGTCCATTTTGAAAAGAAGCAAACCAAAGTTGATTGCCTAAGGTGGTGGCAGCATATCCTCCATCTCCCCCAATTATTTCTCGCCAATTAGAAAGCCCAGAGGACAAAGTAAGATCAGTCCCATTATCCTGCATACCTCCTATCAGCGTTGGGTCTCCTTCTTCTTTAGACTGTGCAATCGTAAAAAATTGAGAAGTAAGGAATCCGTTATTTAGACTTTGCCACATTACGGAATCTGCGGTTCCATCTTCACTTAATCTGAGCCCTCCATCACTTGCGGATAACATTCTATCAGCATTGCTTGGATAAAAAAGCAAATCGTGCTGGTCCGGATGATGATTAAGATAAACATCTGTGCTACCTTCAGGATCGTATCCACCAATCCACTTTGAATTTTCAGAAGAACTAAAACCATCGGTACTTCTGTAGAGATTAGTCCCACCTGCGAATACGATGTCTGGATTTTCAGGATGTACCCGAATCATCATATTGTAGGAGCCTTGTGTATCAAAATCACCCAGATCACCTCCAAAATTCGGTGTTTCTCGTAACTGAAAGGTTCCACGATCATCAAATCGTCCTAGCGAATGATGCAATATAAAAATCGGGCTAGAATCAACGAGAAAATATGTGATGTTTGGATTGGATTCACTATGACCTATCACTATTCTTCGGTATTGCGATTCTTCTGTAAATGGTGTGATAGGATCCCACACCACACCATCTCTAGAAAGATAAATACCAGCATCATCCGAGACATCATCTGTACTACTTTCGGTCGAAAGAGTAGCATAAAAAACTCCGTTAGATGACTGTGAAATTGACGTATAAAATGACGCATTAGATTCATTAAGATCAACACTATCATTTAAATTGAACAAACTATCTCCTAATACAACGTCCCAGGAATTACCGGCATCAAGTGATCTTAATATTCCTCCATACGCAGCTACTAACAGTTCGTCTTCCATCAAGTTACCTTCGTTCACCTCTATCCCCCAGATGTATTGAAATTGACTATTGAAAAAATTGGGATCAGCATCTTGTGTGGATGGAATAGGGTTCCAGGTCTCTCCATTATCTACGGATTTATAAATTCCATCTCCCCTGAAAGGAGAGCCTCCTCCGCTCGCAGAGTTTCCTACAATCTCCCCGGTACCGTGATACCATATATCTTCTCTTTCCGGACGTGTATCTTGAACAATACACGTGACGCTGTTCCGATTTAGAGGATCCGACTTTCTGGTCCAGGTTTGTCCGCCATCTGTGCTTTTCCACATTCCACCGGAAACGCCACCTGCAAGGATAGTATTCTCATCGCGTATGTCAAATGCTACCGCCCTGGTACGTCCTCCTACGTTAAAAGGCCCTGAAGATTGTATGTTTAGCTGAGTGGTTCTTAAGCTTCTCGTACTTTGGGCCAACCTATTACTAAACGCTAACTCTGCACTGCGAATGCCAAGGGGAATTTCACCCGTTTTTGGATTAGCATAGATCAATTGTTCGTAAGCTATCCGACCCATTAAGTCCTCTCTTCCAGAAATCTCTGAAGATGGTTCCTGTATAACGATATCGTAAACTACCTGATTGAATTTAACCAAGCCTGTAATTAAGAAAAGAAGAAGGAATAAGAGGTACTTCAATTTTTATTCGATAACCGTATTTACCTTGTTGATCCGACCTTCGGAGAGTTGACCAGTTTGGACACCCTCTCCATTATTGTTTTTTTCTCCACTTTTCGCCTCAATGAAGTATACGATCGGCTTCACCTTTTTAAAAGTTACTTTACCTTTTTCATTGGTCCTAAGCATAGCTATAGGGTTCTCGCTACCCAGATAATCTTTTTCATTTTCATAGATCGTGACAGATGCATCCTTAACGTAATTGCCTAACCCATCTATAACCGTCACTCGTAGTTTCGTTGGTAATAACTGAGCCTCCGCTAAGTAAGAAAAGAATATTACAAATAACATATTCATCGGTACTGTAATTTTCATGGTAATCTTAAGATTCAGGTTCAAAAATGTTTTTAACTAAAGAATGGAAGCTCAACGCTTTAGTATAATTACTGTCGGGGTAAGAATTAACGATGAATTTGATTCTTCTAGGCTCATTATTAAGTTCAATGTATTCGATCTGCACATTTCCGTATTTTTGATCGATCGGCGTCACAAAATTATTTTTTGGTTTCAAATAATGCATTTCCTTTTTCTCAACATACTCTCCATTCTCTTTAAGTGTTTGTTTACTTATATTCAACTTATAATTCAGTTTTTTTACTTGATCAGCTAGGTAATCGAAGAAAAAATGGAAAGAGGATTTATCTAGTCTCTCAGGATATGAGATGGCAAAGCCATTACTATTGATTCCTTCATGAATAATGACCTCAGGATCATTATACATTCCTTGTTTACTTAGATTGAATGACTTATTCACATCACTCAAAAAACCCTCACAATCGGGCGACTTTTTCCATTCTTCATATTTAAAAGCAAACGCACTGTTCCTTTTTATGATTTCATCCACCACAATAGGAGGCTTATCACTACTTCCCTTGCCGAATATTTTGAAA
The DNA here is from genome assembly GCA_038746525.1 of Bacteroidota bacterium. Lineage (GTDB taxonomy): Bacteria > Bacteroidota > Bacteroidia > Cytophagales > Cyclobacteriaceae > Ekhidna. Next base: position 12,337 of record JBCDKO010000046.1, on the reverse strand, counting down.
TATATTTGATCAAAAAAACTCATTATCTAATAAGAGTTACTGCACCGTATTGTTCAATCGTTCCTAGCTCTGGCTCCAATAAACTTGAAAATTTCATGATGTAGGCATACGTTCCGGGCGGCAAAAGCTGCCCTCTATAGATTCCGTTCCACCTGAAGTCACGATTCTCGGATCGGAAAACCAACTCGCCCCAACGGGTGAAGATCAAAATTTCAAAATCATCTACAAAATTATTCGGAAAGACAAAAAAGTCATCATTTACTCCATTTCCATCTTCAGGTGTAAATGCATTTGGCGCAAAAACAACCGGACTACAATCTTCGTCTACTTGTACCTGAACCGTAATACACGTGAAACCATTAAACAACGTCACTTCATACATTCCTTCTTCGGCCACGGTTAATGTAGGATCTGTTGAAATGACAGTTTCATCAGGAAGTAGCCTCCACTCGTACGTATTAAAAATTCCAGGATCAAGTGTGACAGTAGGATCACTAGGATCCGCCCGACAAAAAGTAACTCTTCCAGGAAGTAATATATCCTCTGGATTTATAGGTACCACCGCGACTTCTAAGGCATCAGAAACGATACAAGAACCCGTTTCATTAGTAGCGACAACTGTATAAGTACCTGAAGAAGAAACAGTTAAAATAGAATCTGTAGTATTTAGCGTATTTCCTTCACCATCTTGCCACTCATAAGTAATAGATGGATCAAAGTAATTGGTTGTGGCGATAACGAAAACCTGACCATTGTTTTCACAGTCGGGGTCTAAAGCTAATTCTACTTCAAATTCTTCTTCGACGGTAATCACTACGTCGTCAGAAGCAACCTCGCATCCGGTTAATTGATCCGTTACTGTGACAAAGTAGGTACTTGAAACCATGACTACATTTTGTGCAGCCTGCGACCCATCATTCCAATTATAAACGTATGAACCGCTACCGTTCATCACTTGAGCAACAAGTGTAACTTCCCCCTCACATGGATCACCTTGAATGTCGATAGTTACCATTGGATCAGTATTGAATTGAACTTCAATTTGCTCAGTTCTTGGGCAAAAATTAGTTCCGTCTGCGGTAACCGAGTAAGCTCCCGGCTGGTTTACCGTAATAGTATCATTCATATTTGATCCTACTATACCGGGACCACTCCAGGTGTAACTAGCCATCTCACTGGTCTCATCAGCGACGTAAATTTCTCCTTCAGATCCACAAATCAGTTGAGGAGTGTCAAATGTAAAGGCAGGTTGAGGATTAGCCAATTCAATCCTTACTTCGTCGGTTTCTGTACATCCCAAACCCGCCGGATCCGTATCTGTTACCGTAATAAAGTACGAACCGGTATCTAAGCTTTGGATAACTGGGTTAGTGTAAACACTTGTTAAGCCGGTATTCAATACATTAGATCCATCTTCGTAATCAATGACTATATCAAAAGTAGAGGGAGTCATGGTTGCGAAATTGACGCTGATCTCTCCTTCCCCAACGCATGCGCTTGGCGCGGTTGAAGTCAATCCTAAATTTCCGGGGTCTTCAACCTGGACTACCTCATTTCTCACACATCCGTTTACCAAGTCGGTTACCATTAGGTTATAATTGCCAGGAGGTAAATCGCCATCTCCAGGTGCTGAAGCTCCTGTAGGAATGGTCACGAGGCTTGGACCTTGACTATCTACATTAAAAGGCCCCCTGCTATCCGGACCTGTAATTTCATAAGCATAACTGCCAGTGGCATTGAAGGTCAGCTCAATGAAGCCATCATCCACTCCACAGCCTGTGGTATTATTCCCTGTAAACGAAATATCCGGAGCTTCCAAAATGGTCACCTCAAGTGTGTCTCTACCTATGCAACCAATCAAATTAATGACTTCTATAGCATATTCAAAAACCCCTGCAACAGAGGTGTTAGCTTCAAGCGTTCTGTTTGTTCCTGCCGCAACCCCATCAATATACCATTGGTAGGAGGTCGCATTGATTATTTGTGCATCTAAGATCTCGGGTGGATCATCCTGGCAGAATACCCTGTTATTTCCAAGGTTTACATCGGGCCTCGCATCTGCTACGATAACGGTAGCCGTGTCTGATGGACAGCCCGTGTTAATATTAGTTATGGTAACATCAATGATTGCTGGCTCAGACACGGTAATTTGGCGGGTGGTGTCTCCTGTAGACCACAAATAAGATAGATCCGGATCATCTACAGGCCATGCCTCCAACAGTATGGACTGGTCGCAAAGTGCAGTATCAGTAGGTACTATTGGGCTCTCTGGGATGGTATTGATCGTAATATCTTCTGTTAGGATTGTATCCGTGTCACACCTGTTGCTTAGTATCATTTGCACAGTGTAAGTACCCGGCTGATCATAGACATGAGTTGTATCTTGAACCGGGGCAGAAGCTCCATCTCCAAAGACCCAAAAGTAATTTTCAATGGAATTGTTTGGATCTCTGCCCACAGCAGAAAAGGTAGAAGTCTGGCCTACACATCCTGGCACTACAGTAATAGAAGGTTCTTGGGTGGGAGTATTTTCTACTTGGGCAAAATTTGGCAAGCCTAGCCGACTGGTCCTGCCCTCTAGGTTAAAGCCGGCAGGATCAAAACCGTTTGCAGCATCATCCCCCTCTGGAGAGGTAATGTTTCCAATTGTACCAGAATTATCCACTGCCATGTAAATCACACCATCAGGTCCAATTTGTAGTGCCCCATAACCGGCGCCCTGAGCATATCCTTCAAATTTTGTCGCCTCAATGTCTGTGACAGGATCAGCAGAATTCAAACTGTCTAAATCATATTGGATCAGCTTTGACGAAGTTGTTACGTACAACCGATTTCCAGAAGGTGAAAACTCCAGTCCATAGAGGCCATTTTCACCGGTATCTATGAGCCGTGGATTGGATACTTCTCCCTGATCAAAATCCAGAATTTCCACTTGGTTTGTTCCAGTAATCAATACAGCAATTTGATTAAAAGTAGGTGATATTTTCATGTAACTCGTTGCATTAAGCTCGTCCATAAACTCATGCACTGCTCCGGAGGGTGAAAAGACCGCTCCACTCAATCCTTCATCGCTCGTGGTGAAGGTACGAAAGGTGTTATTTCCAAATTCGTGAGCAACGATCAAGTCATTCCCTGTGAAGCCAGAACCGGTAATTCGCTCAGTGCTATTTTCCATTATCTTCACGTTCTTGATGATAACCTTTCCAAATGAAGAATCCTCTTTCATGTCTACGATGGCGTATTTTAATGCGTATTCATCATCACCGTATACCTGTTCTGTGGTGAAGATATAAAACATGGTTTGATCCCCGCCAAAAGGCATAATAAGTGAATTTTGAGCAGATAGTAGATCCCCTCCGATATCATCTCCATTTACCATTACATCGTGTTCCCTATTCCAGACCGTCACTCCATTCGTGTAGAATAACAGATCTCCATTCACATCTGATATGGTCGCGCATCCTTCCTCAGCATCTTGATTGTTCCCATCTAAAATAGCAATGGCTCCATTATTGAAATCAATTCCAGCTCGCTCCCCAAAGTACCATTGATTGTAGATCTGTTCTGTAACACCGTATTCTAAAACCTCAATATCGTCAAAATCAGTGCATCCTAAAGCATTAGTTACTTCTACCCAATAGGTTCCCGTGGTGTCTACTTCTATCGTCTGAGTAGTTTCGCCCGTATTCCAAACAAATGAAACACCTGTCCCAGCGTCCAATGTGAGTACCTCATCGATACAGATAGTAGTATCATTGCCAAGATCGACCATGAGGTCATTAGCAAATATTTCTACAAATTGGGTGATGGTGGTATCAACACCTGCCACTTCTACGGTCATACTTACCATGTAGGATCCTTCCATAGGAAATTCAATCGTTGGGATCCACTGATCAGAGGTTCCCGCCATATCAAAATCCCAGCTTAGTGTGTTTGGTACCGGATCCACGATGGGAAAGAATTTAGTGACATTCGTCGCACAACTGTCAATCCAATAGAAATTTAGTGAATCAAACAAAAATTGATACCCAGGAGTAAATTCAGAAAACTGTCTAGAACTGAAATCTTCTGAAAACACGACGGTTTGATAACTCACTGAATCGGCTATACTATCAGGCCTGTTTATTCTACCCAGGGAAAACGGTGAAGACGCATCTGTTTCCTGATACAAGTGATAAATTCGATTATCTATTGCTTTTTTCAAGCCATAACTTCGGAAAACATCATTAGGTAATACTGGAATGGTGGTCTGAATAGAATCATTAAAATCCAGCTGATAAACCTGGCCAACTGAACCTGTACCACCAAATCTTGAAAAATAGAGTTTTGATCCGTCAGCAGACCACTCTACATCATAGATCGATTCGTTTGCGCCATCATCAAAGCCGGTTCCCGTGAGCACTGTATCTAAGGCAAGCGAACCGTCTAGTGGGCTAAAATCTAGTAACCAGATATTTCTATTAGCAGTTTTCGGAGCCATCGCTAGTTTGGATGAATCCGGATTGAATGCGAAATGTGAAGCTTCAAATCCTGGGGTACCTCCATCAACAAAATTGAAAGGACTAGGAGTACCAATGCCACGCTGACCGATAGGGGTCACCTGAATCTCATAGGAGTTGCGGTTTTGAGTGATCAGCCAGAAGTTTTCTCCATCACCGAGTGGAATTATCAACATTCCTTCGGATGGATCTGTTATACCAGTTGGTTGGTTAATCATTCCCGTCACTAAATCCCCATATGGAAACTGAGCTGTTCCATTTCCCGTAAGGTTTGCATCTGCAACAGAATATTGAATTTCATCAGCTCCTCCACTACTGGAGTTGGTAAATAGATAGTATTGCCCACGGTTTCCTGTGACTGGGCATGCGACAACCGGAACATTGATAGTAGGATTTCCAGAGAGGCCACCTCCAAGCGTGGGCACTGAGTTGTGGCTAATATCAAGAAGATTAACTCCATCTGAATAGAACAATAGATTTCCTGTGAATTGATCCGTAATTGTTACACTTCCCCCGCTTCCGAAAGGAGTTGCCTGATCAGTTTGAATATTCACATCCCTTCCGTTTCGGTCAAATAGTAAACTTTCTGCGGAATTACCAAAATACCATCTGGTTTCAGTAATATTTTGTGCTAAAGAGTTAAAAAGGAAAAGGCTTAAAAGGATAATAGTAAGAATAGATCGAAGGCCGCTCAGGTAAGGGGTTTGAATCATAAAAATGTCCTTTAAGATACACAACACAAGGTAAAAATAGGTTAAAATACTAACGATAGTATCTACGTTAGCATACAAACCTTACAGAACAAAACTCACTTCGATTTGGATAAATTGTATAATTTTCACACTGATTTCATTCTAAAAATTTTTATGGTCAAAAAGCTTTCTTCTTTGCTTGTGTTTATGGGATTATTTCTAGTTCAAAATACTTTACAGGCTCAAGACCCTCAATTTTCTCAATATTATGCTGCACCACTATATCTCAATCCTGGGCTGGTTGGAATCAATCAAAAAGGAAGGATGGGTATCAATTACCGAAACCAATGGCCAAATCTGGACGCCAACTTTGAAACATTCTCAGGATATATAGACTATCACTTTGAAGACTATTACAGTAGCGCAGGATTGATCGTCACTACAGATAGAGCCGGCTCTGCCGGGCTAAGATCTACGACCATTGGCTTACAATACGCGTATCAATTTCAACTCAATAATCAATGGACTTTCCGACCAGGTATTGAAATCGCTTATAATTTTCAAGATCTGGATTTTGATAAACTGATCTTTGGAGATCAATTATCCCCATCAGGAATCACGGGAAATCCTACTCAGGAAGTTTTTGATTCAGGCCTGAACGTAAGTTTCTTTGACCTTTCCTTTGGAGGCATCCTGTACAATTCATCTTTATGGTTAGGAGGCGCTGTGCACCACATTACTGAACCCAATCAAAGCATCGCAGAGGGGGATGCTCCACTTCCCAGACGATTTTCAATTCACGCTGGATATAGACTACCTTTGAGTCCTGGTTCTATACGAACAAGCCAAGGAGAGAGAAGCATAACGCCAAGTTTTAACTACAGAGCGCAAGCCGAATTTGACCAGTTAGATTTAGGCGCCTACCTTACATTAGAACCTGTTTTGTTTGGAGTCTGGTATAGAGGACTTCCGATAAAAAATCTTGATGGCGTAACTAACAATGAGTCGATCATCTTTATGATTGGACTCCAAAGTAAGCGAACTACTTTTGGCTATAGTTTTGATTATACTATTTCAGAGCTTGGAATAGATACCGGTGGCGCGCATGAGATTAGTATTGCCTACTCTTTTAATCTTGGAAATCCACTTAAACCGGCAGCGGACGTGAGAAGGCTTAGATGCCCCATTCCGTTCATCTTTTAAAAGCACACCTTCTTATTTTTGTTGAATGTCTGAATTAATTATCTTTTATCTCCTTTTAGGTATCATTACTTTTGATTTTATCCTTGAACGTACCCTAAGTTATCTTAATAGGAAAAACGCTAAAAAACCGATACCCTCTGAGTTAGACGGCATCTACAACGAAGAAAAATATGCTACCTCTCAAGCATACCAAGCAGAAGTTTCAAAATTCAGTACCCTTTCGGCAAGCTTTAGTTTTATCTTCTTGTTTCTGGCGATTTATTTTGGATGGTTTGGGTTGCTAGATCAATGGATTAGAAGCTTCTCCCCCCTTAGCTCTGTTACCCCATTGATTTTCTTTGGAATTCTCTACGTGGTTTCAGACATCATCGGCATTCCATTTTCGTTGTATAGAAATTTTATTATTGAGGCCAAATATGGATTCAACAAAATGACAATCAAGACCTTCATTTTTGACAAAATAAAAAGCTATCTCTTAACCAGCATAATAGGTGGTATTTTATTATCGATATTGATTGTTTTGGTTAATTCAATTGGAAAAGATTTTTGGTGGTATTTCTGGTTAGTGATGGCTGGATTCTCTCTTTTTGCTAATATCTTTTATACCTCTCTTATCCTTCCTTTGTTCAATAAATTAAAACCACTGGAAGAGAACGACTTAAAAAATTCCATTCAAGCGTATAGTGAAAAGGTTCACTTTCCCCTCACTAATATTTTTGTTATGGATGGTTCCAAAAGATCCAGTAAGGGTAATGCTTTCTTTAGTGGACTAGGAAAGAAAAAGAAAGTAGTATTGTTTGACACATTGATTGAAAAGCATAATGTAGATGAACTTACCGCCGTATTTGCTCACGAAGTAGGTCATTATAAAAAGAAGCATATTGTTTTTAGTACGATTTTCAGTATTAGTCTAATGGGCGTTATGTTATTTCTCTTCTCTAGAATGGCTTACAGCGCAGAAGTAAGTTGGGCAATGGGTGGGCAGGTCTCCGCTCTGCATTTGAATCTACTGGCATTTGGCATCTTGTATTCACCCATTTCTACTATTTTGGGAATCATCGGGAATATCATTTCCCGCAAGAACGAATATGAAGCAGATGCTTATGCAAAAGAAACCTTTGCAGCAGAACCATTAATTGAAGGGTTGAAAAAAATGTCAACAGATCACCTGTCAAATCTGACACCACATCCGGCATATGTTTTTGTGCATTATTCGCATCCGCCATTGAAAGAGCGAATTAGCGCGCTGAAGAATGGTTAGGGTTCTTCTTAAGTTCGCTCCATAAAATCAATCTCAACTCTTAAAGGGAAGCTCATCAGATAGCTATGGGCATCCTGTATGGTCATCTCACCGTGAATAATTTTAAAAAGCGTGTTAGTAATGGGGCATTTCACGTTGTAGGATGCTGCTAAATCTTTTACAATGTTGATGGTCTTAACACCTTCTGCAACCTCTTCCATCGAAGCTATAATTTCATCTAATGTCTCTCCTTTTGCAAGTCGGTAACCTACAGTGAAATTTCTACTTAAATTCGAATTACAGGTCGCGATTAAATCACCTACCCCTGCTAAACCCAAAAATGCCTGTGTGTTGCCTCCTAAAGCAGTTCCTATATAAATTGTCTCAACCAGACCTCTGCTAATGAAAAGCGCTTTCGCATTTTCTCCCAAACCCATTCCCGAGATAGAGCCTGCACCTAGTGCCAATGTATTTTTTAAAATGCCGCAAAGCTCAATACCAATAAGATCTTTACTTCCATACGTCATAAAACGTTCATTTTTAAGCAATTTCTGGCCGATTTTAATCACTTCATCAAAGTGACTGGCTACCACAGTTGCGGCAGGTTTTCGTTCATCAATTTCTTTCGCCAAATTGGGGCCTGCCAGACAACCTACTCTTAAAACGCTGGTTTCCTGCCGAATAACTTCTGAAATGGTTTTTACATGTTCTCTGGTAAGCGGATTTTGATCCGATACTTTTTCTTTTTCTGACACATACAAATCAAACCCCTTAATGCCATGTATCAACACATGATACGGTTTTAAAAAAGGTGCTAGTTCAGTGATCATTTGTCTGAAATTTGCTGAAGGGATCATGGGGAAGATGACTTCACACTTTTCACCTAATTCTCTGAGCGAGTTGGTGATCGCAATGTTATCGTATAGTTTCTGGCCTGCACTTATTCGATCTTTCTGAATCTTTTCTGCTTTTTTGCGATCTCGAACAAAAAGAAGAACATTGGAATTATTTTCTGCGATAATATTGGCAATAGCAGTACCGAAACTTCCGGCGCCAATTACACCAATCAATTCATTAGATGAACTTTTCAAGACCATAGCCATTCATTCTATTGTGATAGTAATACAGTGTTTTTGTGTCGTTTACGATAATCTTATCTTTCTTTCTTACTAGTGGTCTTTGATCGTGATATAGCCCTACGTTATTCAAACCTTCCAAAATAGACTGCTCTGCTTTTTTTTTCATATGATTAGAAAGATCCACCAAGCCTTTTTTGTTGAGCGTCATTAACCTATCCCTCAACTTTCTAAAGTTTGCCTTGAATTCTCGGTAGTCTAATATCAAATCCTCATCAGGCAATCTTAAAATGTGGTATAAATCCAATTTATAATTTTTTCTCTCAAGCATTTTAAATGCAGTGAAAGCTACCAAATGGCTCGCAAAAACCCGGTTATATTTATGGTATTCCTCTACAATTCGTTTTGCTAAAACCCTGACATATTCGTTTTCTCTTTGCTTGATATAGGTAATTTCCTTGCTGCTTAGGAAGTAATCTTTCGTGTGGATTCGGATGCCATTTCTATCGTAACTATGTCCCTCCCCATCTACATAGTTTCCCAAGATATCCATTCCTCTACCAATATTTACAGAAACATCTGATCCTTTGGAAAAGAACTTGAATAAAAAGGTAGCGATCTTGTATGAGGTGGAAAATTCGTCTGCTTCTACATAGTATCTTTCCTTTCCCGTACGTTTCAAATGTTCATTGATGAGCGATGGAGCTTCCAATGTAAAATGATAATTGATAACTACTGGAACAATAAAAACTTTTCGAACTTCTTCACCTTCTGTTGCTTTCTGATAAAGCTCACGCTGAGCTTCTATAGCTGTGCCAAGTAAGCCTAGTTTTAGTGAAGTCTCAATCTCTCCGGATCTGGATCTTGTGCCACCCGGGAAGAAAAGGCTATGGCAGCCCTCTTCAATAGCAATGCGGGAATAGGCTTTTAATGTTTCAAGATAAATTGGGTTTTTCTTTCTTCTATCCACTTTGTATGCACCGAGATTATTCATAAAATAGGCGAGTATTTTGATGTTGAATAGATTGAGACCCGCGCCATAGATGAAGGGAGGTAGACCTAAAAATTGAATAACCCAACCGATTAAGATGGAATCAAGATTGCTAAAATGAGTAGGCACCATGACAACGGTCCCTAGCTTTGCCAACTTACGAAGGTGTTCTGTCTCACCTACTACATGGAGCTTATCATCAAGATCCAACTGGCGACTGAAGAGCGCGAGCAATCCTTTGACTCTGGCTGCGTTGAGCAACCTGGCAAAACCAAATGTGACAAACTTCTGAGCAAAGCGATAGGCTGATGGTTTAAAATTTCCTGCAATTTCAGAAGCATAGCGCTCAATGATCTCTTCCAGAATTTCTTTTTCCACTTCTTTAGAAATGATAGCATCATCTTGGTCTATCTCAACTAGTTTTCGTTGAATTCCATTCCAATAAACTCTCTCATTAGGTGGATCTACCTTCCAGGGATTGGACTTAATCCGAAGCTTTTCCCGATGAATCGTCATTTCAATTTCTTCTCTTAGTGAATGGCTTTTTGTTTTAAGGATATCATGGTAAACCTTGCGGGTTACTGATTGAATAAATTCTTTTCTATGCTTTGTCAGCCGAATTACAGGCCATTGTTCTTTGTTTGGAATAATTTCTGTGTACTGGACCTTCTTTTTAGTCATTTACGGAGGTAGGAAATTGACGGAAAGATAGTTGTATCATCGTATAATTGCACCAGTAATGTCATTAAAGCTAAAAGATATCCAAGCGCCTGTTGCTGTGGAAATGGAATCCTTTGAGAAAAAATTCCGTCAGTCAATGAAAAGCAAGGTGATGCTATTAGATAAAATTACTGGATATATTGTACGGCGAAAAGGTAAGCAAATGCGCCCTTTGTTTGTTTTTCTCAGCGCGGGAACTACAGGCCGAATTACTGAATCTACCTACCGGGGCGCTTCACTGATAGAACTCTTACATACTGCAACACTGGTTCACGATGATATAGTGGATAATGCGAATGAAAGAAGAGGTTTTTTTTCCATCAATGCACTCTGGAAGAATAAAATAGCCGTGCTAGTTGGCGACTTTCTTCTGGCGAAAGGAATGCTCTTATCCATAGAGCATAATGACATTGATCTTCTCAAAATCACGACAGAACCGGTGAAAGAAATGAGCGAAGGTGAGTTGCTTCAAATGGCCAAATCCAAAACACTTGATATTACAGAGGATGTCTATTATGAAGTAATAAGACAAAAGACCGCCAGCTTGATTAAATCTTGTTGCAAAGTTGGAGCATGTTCTGCCGGGGCTGATGAAGAAACTGTTTTTAAAATGGGAGAATTTGGGCTTGCCGTAGGAATGGCATTTCAAATTAAAGATGACCTTTTTGATTACGGAACGTTTGAGATCGGAAAGCCTAGAGGGATAGACATCAAGGAAAAGAAACTCACCCTACCATTGATCTATGCGCTAAATAATGCAGACAAATCACAAAGAAACCGTATCAAGCGATACGTTAAACTTGCTGAGCGAAAACCTAAATTCGTTCAAGAGGTCATTGATTTTGTAAAGAAATCTGAAGGGATTGATTATGCTATCTCAGTAATGGAAAGCTATCATGATAGAGCGAAAGAAATCCTCAAAACGCTTCCGGATTCAGATTATCGTCGATCTTTGGAGAACCTCGTGCAGTTTACGATTGAGCGAACTAAATAAATCTTCCCTGATCAATTGGTTATACTTTTAGAATCCTTTGAAAAACCCGCCTTCTGGCCCAACTCTTCGTTACTCAAAATTTCAAAAGCCTCATTTACGACCAGTAAACTACGTTTTTGAAATTCTGAAAGCCTCGATTTGAGCCAAAAATCCAGTTTTGCAATGGATTCTTTTATTGAACTATGCTCTTAATAAATAGCTTTGGCAAGCTGCAAACAAAGAAAATGGATCATTCAATAAAACAAAGCACCACAAATCAGCAGGTTTTTAAACCCAAATGTGCTCATATGCATGGTAAAACCCTATTTTTATATTTACTACGTGCCTACTTTATTTTATTTCTATCGAATATTCATTGCGAAATCAAGGATCGTTATTTCTGTACATCATTATTCTAAAAAAAGAAAGATGAAGATCCTAAAAAAGATACTATGCCAGGATGAAAAATTAGGATTACAGTAGTTAGTGTCTCTAAGAAAAGACGAAAAACACGCTACTGACACCTACAGCATAGTTTTTAGCAAAAGAATGAATCGAATCTATTTTATACTTTAGAATCAATTTCTCAGTTTCTCAAAAATTCAGATGAATTTTGAACGAATTGAAGGTAAACCTATGGTTTTATTGTGTTTTCCTTAAAATCCCAAAAATAGATTCGATGAATATTTTTGCATCTAAATCTCAAAAAAACATGCTCTACGAGCTAAAAACATCGCTTTCTTTCAAAAAATACTGTTTTCTTAGAGACACTAGCTACTTAATATCGTTTTAATCTTTTATAAAACTCATATAATTGCATAAGAAACAGAGATATAAAAAAAGTGCAATTTTGATTTGACTCCATCAGGCAGAAGAGAGCCCCCTCGCTAAGCACACAAAAAAGTGATGCAGTGCGCTAGGAATACCTCTGCCTGTGATTGCT
>JBCDKO010000045.1:0-24377 GCA_038746525.1 Bacteroidota bacterium | reverse complement strand
GCCTGCTGAGAAACGTTTTTTCAATTCAAAAAACACGTTTATGTGGTCAAAAGATACTGTTTAGTAAATTTCTTTTTCAATAGGTGCAAGGTCTTCGAGCAGATGCTTCCATTTTCGGTGCACTGAAAAAGCTCGATTTCGAGATTTTTCAACTAGTCACAGGTACATCAGCTACGTCGTTCGCTGCAGATCGAAGTATAAGCATACATCTTCACCTTGCTGCCTAATATCTGATACACCTGTGACTTTCTCAGCAAGCCCTACCTATACTTATCGAACTGGAGATGATCTACTAGCCGGAGAGTTTGACCCTGCCCTAAACGATGGGTATTTGTTTGATTTTGTTTCAGAGTTAGAATACAGAGGTAGCTACTTCAAAGAAAAGCTACAAACTATCCTATTTGCCAAGCACTACCGACAAAGTATCCACATAGAATCTTTAGACCCCAGTGTAAATGAAATTCTCATTGATGAACGCTCGATAAGCAACAATGGTGCAGGAGGTGGGTTTTCTGGTATTAGTAACGTTTTAAAACTACTTCAGAAGATGTAAGCTTTTTCTGATGGATAACTTCAGAAATTCTTGTGAGGTAGGTAATCTTAATGAGAGGATTTTAGCTCAACTGGATTAACCGATTAGCTTAACTAACGCTGCAATAAGCCCAGCTTGTCCAACTAGAAAACCAACGATCCGTTTTAACTGGGAATTAGACTTTTCATTGAGTCTTATCTCTATCTCTCTTATTGCTTTTTGCAATGAGAATTCGATTTCTTTCATTTCTCTTCGCAATACGAGTTTTGTTTTCTCTATTTCTTTTTGCAACAAAAGCTTGTTTTCGATGGTCTGGCTTCTGTTTTTTTCTAGCTCATGAGAAAAAGAAATCTCTAGTTACTTTAAGTTTTGCTTACTCACTAGATCGGACTCTATAATTTGTCCCATTTGTCCGGCAATAGCATCTGCCTGTGCAGAACCTAAACCACTTTGTTGTAATTGCTTGGATATTGAAAGTGTATTGATCACCTATTAGATATAAAAGAATTGTTTGACAATTCGGTGCTCAAAAAGCTTAATCGGCATACTTGAAACGAACCATCCCAAGCGCCACATCAACATTGAAGGTAAGTAGGTTGTCAGCGGAAGCAGAATAGTTCATATTAACAAATACATTTTTTTCAACTTCTTCAAGGCCATCTACCATCTTCACAGCGCAAAGAGGAGAGTCTTTAATGTGAATAATAACGGGAGTATTTTTTCTGGGAAGCAAAATCTCTAGGTTTCCTGCTCCTACAGAAGCGTAGATATCGCATTTTTCTTTATTGTTTTGATCAAAATCAAGGAGTACATTGCCGAAACCAATCTTCGTAATGACATTTTTAGCACGTGATAGCTCCATTCTCTTAGCCACTATTGAACCAAAATCTGCTTTGATAAAGAAAGTATCCATTTGAATTGGATTATGGTTTCCATCATCATAGCCGACCATGATGTCCGCACTTCCTGAATTTATTTTCAGTTTATCAACTGATGTTCCGGTTAGATTTACATTGGCATTACCAAAACCATAAGTAAGATTTAGCTTATAAATTTTACTACTATTTAAATTGACTTTCCAAGAATCATTTTCCTTATCATTCCTGGAAACGGCCATGGTGAAACTATCGCCAAAACCAGATGAGTTGTACTCATCTAATTGTAGTTTGGCATAGCATACATTATTACGTACCTTACTCGCAAACGAAGGATTGATTTTATCTAGGTTGGGATTTCCGTAAATAGTTAACGGGTTTTTATCTTTTGTATCTTGTTGAAGGAGGAAATTGGTAGCTGTTGCTTTTAAATAGAAGCTAACAGTATCAAAATCAGAGGAGTGCCTAATTGTATAAAACTTATCTAACTGTGCATGTACGGATATACTAGTAAACAGGCCCATTCCCGTTATTATAGCTAACTTTGACATAGTGACATGTTACGCAAATAAAATCTCGGGGTTACATTAATATAATGTTAGAAGTATTCCTTCATTCGCTCAAAAAATGACTTATCAGATTTATTAGGTTTAGGTTCGAAATTTGGAGAGTTTCTTAAAGATTCTAGGGATTCCTTTTCCAGATTTGTCAACTTTTTAGGAGTCCAAACATTAAGATGCACTAATTGATCTCCCTGCCCATATCCTTCAATAGATTTAATGCCTTTCCCTCTCAAACGTAAAATCTTTCCACTTTGAGTTCCTGGTTCAATTTTTATCTTTACTTTACCTCCAATTGTAGGTACTTCTATAGAAGTACCAAGCGCAGCATCAATAAAACTTATGTAAAGATCATAGATAACGTTGTTTCCGTCTCTCTTGAGGATATCATGCTCTTCCTCCTCTACCACAATCAGAAGATCCCCTGGAATCCCACCTGCTACTCCGTTACCTTTTCCTGACATGGATAGCTGCATACCGTCAGTCACACCAGCTGGTATTTTAATAGGAATGACTTCTTCTTGTCTTTTTAACCCTGAGCTATCGACACCTGCAGCTCTGCTTTCTACTATTTGTCCACTGCCACCACAAACAGGGCACGTTGATGTGCTCATCATCTGGCCAAGCATGGTGTTCATGACTTTTCTTACCTGGCCTGTACCATTACAATTGGGACAGGTTTTAAATTTAGTATTAGGGTCAACAACTAAACGGTTTACCTTGATCTTTTTCTCTACTCCGTTTGCTACTTCGTCAAGATTGAGTTTCAGCTTTATACGTAAGTTAGTTCCTTTTCGGGTTCTTTGACTTCTACCGCCGCCTCCTCCAAAAAAGCTTTCAAATGGATTACCCCCTCCAAAGATATCTCCAAATTGAGAGAAGATATCATCCATATTCATTCCACCTCCACTGAATCCACCGCTAGCTCCACCTACACCCTGATGTCCAAAATGATCGTATTTCTGACGTTTTTCATCATTGCTTAGAACATCATATGCTTCAGCTGCTTCTTTAAACTTTTCTTCGGCTTCTTTGTCGTCAGGATTTTTATCTGGATGATATTTTATAGCAATCTTTCGATAAGCTTTTTTTAACTCATCTTTGCTTGCAGATTTATTGACTCCTAATATTTCGTAATAATCTCTCTTGGCCATATTATTGCTTTGCTCCTACTACCACTTTTGCAAACCTTACCACACTTTCCCCTAGAATATATCCTGCTTCTACCACGTCCACGACCTTTCCTTCTAAGTTTTTTTCTGTTGGAATCTGTGTGATTGCCTCGTGTTTATCATCGTTAAATTCATCTCCTTTTGAGATTTCCATTTTCTTTAAACCCTTTGCTTCTAATGTTTTGTTGAGTTTGTTCTGAACGAGACTTACACCTTCTTTTAAGGCCTCGATGTTACTGTTCTCTCTAGAAGCATTGACGGCTCTTTCAAAATCATCCAAAACAGGAACTAGATCAGCCATTAGTTCTTTATTCGCTATAGAAACCAACTCTAATTTTTCCTTTGACGTCCTCCTGCGAAAGTTCTCAAATTCTGAGTAAAGCCTTAGGTATTTATCTTTAGCCTCAGCAAGTTGACTTTCTAGATTATTTTCTAAGGTTTCCTTACTTTCAGAATGCTCATCATGCTCCTTGTCTTCTTCTACTACCTGTGTTACTTTTTCAGCAATTATTTCTTCTTTTTCCTCTTCGATATTTTCTTGAATTTTTTCTTTTTCCTTGCTCATTTCTATGATTTTCAAATATTCACTCACGGTCAATTTTTTTGCCAATACATGAAAAGTGTCAAACTGTCAGTTTTAATTAAGCTTTTCCCAAATTTTATCTTTTAGTTGCTGTATCCCCATCCTGGTGATGCTTGAGATGAAGAAGCTTTCAATATTTGGGAGTTCATTTTTTAGCTCCTCTATTAGCTCCTCATTCAACAAATCAGATTTTGAGATTGCAAGTAGTCTATCTTTGACCATAAGTTCTGGATTGTGTTTTTCCAATTCATTAAGAAGAATTGAATATTCCTTTTTTATATCAAGAGTATCCGCAGGAATTAAAAAGAGTAAAATGTAATTTCTTTCTATATGTTTGAGAAAGCGGTTTCCAAGTCCTTTACCCTCAGCTGCTCCTTCGATTATTCCAGGAATATCTGCCATCACGAATGAGGTGTAATCCCTATGAGCTACGACTCCAAGATTGGGTACTAGAGTAGTGAAAGGATAGTTTGCAATTTTCGGTTTGGCCGCGGAAAGAACAGATAAAAGGGTAGATTTACCGGCATTCGGAAATCCGATCAGTCCAACATCCGCCAGGATTTTTAATTCTAGAATAATAGTGGCTTCAATGCCCTGAGTGCCCGGTTGTGCATGGCGGGGAGCTTGATTCGTTGGTGATTTGAAGTAAACATTCCCAAGACCTCCTTTTCCTCCTGGGAGTAAAACACGTTCTTCTCCCTCTTCCAAAATTTCCAAAAACTTTTCATCGGATTCCGCATTCTTAGCAATAGTTCCAACTGGAACTTCAAGAATAATGTCTTCACCACTCTTACCAAAGCGTTGACCTCCTTCTCCTGAGCCACCGTTTTCCGCTTTTATATGCTTTTTATATTTTAAGTGAAGAAGCGTCCACAATTGGCTGTTTCCCAAAAGAATGATACTTCCACCTGTGCCTCCATTTCCTCCATCTGGTCCGCCTTTCGGTACAAACTTCTCTCTTCTAAAATGTACGGATCCTGCGCCGCCATCACCTGATCGGGCGTAGAACTTTACATAATCGATGAAATTAGATTCCACTAAATATTCTCAAGATAAGCAATTTGCTCTTCAATTTCTTTGAAGATATCTGAGATTGATCCTATACCATCCACAGAGCTGAATTTGTGTTGAGATTTGTAATAATCAGCAACAGGAACAGTTTCTTCATTATACACTTTTATTCTATTCTCAATCTTAGAGTCGTCCTGGTCATCAACTCGGCCGGAAGTTTTTGCTCTTTCTTTAATTCTAGTTTTGAGTTCCTCTTCCGGTACTTCCATTGCTATCATTCCTGAAATAGAAAGATTATATTCATTAAGCACTTCGTCTAAGGCTTCTGCCTGGTTGACGGTTCTGGGGAATCCATCAAAAATAAACCCATTGACATCCAAATGATCTTTTATTTTATCTTCAACCATGCTTATCACTACTTCGTCTGGCACAAGATTTCCAGCATTCATGAAGCCTTTTGCTTTTTTTCCTAAATCAGTGTTTTCTTCAAGATTTTTCCTGAAAAGATCTCCTGTCGATACATGTATCAGAGAATATTTCCTAACAATGTTTTCACTCTGAGTACCCTTACCAGCACCTGGAGGACCAAACAAAACAATATTGAGCATAGCTATTATTCCTAAAAATCGTGTAAAGATACGCCGATAATGAACAATTGGTTTGATAGTAGTAGTGTAAGTTAGCCAATGAATATGGCTACTGCTCTGAAATATTTTACTGTTTATTTTCTGAGTGGATTAAAGTTTGTTTTTGGACCTGTTTTTGGCATTACTAATGATCTACCACTGATCGCAGTTATCCTTCTAACCACTCTAGGAATGATGACTACCATTTATCTTTTCACTTTCTTTGGGGACGATTTACGGAACTTTACAAGAAGATTCAGAAAAGACCCGAAAGTCTTTACAAAGAGAAATCGCCGCTTTGTAAAAATCTGGAAAAGATTTGGGCTAGAAGGTATATGCCTATTGACACCTTTAATACTCACACCTCCAGGAGGGGGATTACTGGCCAATTTTCTAGGCGCCAACAAAAAGAAATTGTTAAAATGGATGTGGATAAGCGCTCTTGGTTGGAGCACCATTATCTCATTAATTATAAAATATGCTTATTGGTTGGTGGAAGATTTTATTTGATTTCTTCATCATCATCCATTACTTCAATATCATGTATTAATACCTTTTTAGAAATTGCCTTTCCAGTTGTAGTGGCTGCTAGCCCTCCTAGAGCTGTTTCTTTATACCTGGCTTCCATACTTTGACCTACCTCTCCCATTGCCATAACACATTCGTCAACGGGAATGACAGGACTTACACCAGCAAGCGCTATTTGTGCAGAAGAGTAAGCAATAGCGGCCGCACTTGCGTTCCGAACTACGCAAGGGATTTCAACCAAACCTGCCACTGGGTCGCAGACGAGGCCCAACATACACTGAATGGTTATTGCGACTGCATTAAAAACTTGATTAGTACTGCCCCCTAAGCAATAAGTTATCCCCGCAGAAGCCATTGCAGCAGCAGCTCCGGTTTCTGCCTGGCAACCACCAACTGCACCAGCAATGGAAGCTCTCTTTTCTAAAATTAATGCTACACCTGCTCCTATCAATAACGCTTCATAGATTCTGTTATCTTTTAGGTTATGAATTTCCTGAAGTGTAATAAGCGTTCCAGGTAAAATTCCACTTGCTCCTGCTGTAGGAGCAGCTACCACCCTACCCATGCAAGAATTAACTTCTTTTGCTGCTAAAGCCCTGGCTATCAATTTTTTAAATTCTTCAGAAAGTACGGCTATGGGAAAGTTAATCACTTTTTTGCCGCCGTTGTTAATCATTCCAGAATACGAACTCATATCCTCATTGAATCCAGAATGAACTGCATCTTTCATTACTCTATACGCTTGTGCTAATCCTTCCCAAATTTCGTCTTCTTTTTTGCCTTTTTGAGAAACTTCAAAATCTATGACCACTTTAAATAAAGGAACTTCTTTTTTTTCGCTCTCCTTTTTCCATGAATCAAAACTGTCAAATAGAATAACCATATACAAAGATACTCTTTTGTCTTATTGTTTCATTCGGTTATATGATTACAAGTTTTCTAGAGCTACCTAAATTTGTCCTCATGTCTGAAAGCAACGATTTAATACTACGCGCAGCAAAAGGTGAAAAAACCGAACGAACACCTGTTTGGCTTATGAGACAAGCAGGTCGAATTTTAAAGGAATATAGAACTGTTAGAAATAGTTTATCTGGTTTTAAACAACTAGTAGAAACACCTGAATACGCAGCAGAGGTAACACTGCAACCCGTTGATTTATTAGAGGTCGATGCTGCAATTATTTTTTCTGATATTTTAGTTATTCCAGAAGCTATGGGACTATCTTATGAAATGATTGAAAAGAAGGGGCCTCATTTTCCAAACACCATCAGTACGTTTGATGATTTGAAAAAAATAAATATTGCAGAACCCGATAGCTTAGGTTATGTATATAAAGCAATTGAAATTACAAAAAAAGAGCTTAACGGAAGAGTTCCTTTAATTGGCTTTGCCGGAGCCCCATGGACGATTTTTTCATATATAGTAGAAGGAGGAGGAAGCAAGACTTTTTCTAAAGCGAGAAGATTATTGTATACCAATCCTCAGCTGGCAGGGATGCTGTTAGAAATGATTACAGAGTCTACGATAGGATACCTTAAAAAACAAATCGAAGCCGGAGCCGATATGTTGCAAATCTTTGATTCCTGGGCTGGTATACTTCCATCTGAACACTATCGTTTGTTCAGCTTGAAATATATCTCTAAAATATGTGATGCTATTAGTGAAGTTCCAATCACTGTCTTTGCAAAAGGAGCCTGGTGGGCATTGGATGAGATGGCTAATATGAACTGTAACACTATTGGTTTAGATTGGAACATGGATCCGATTGAAGCAAAGAAAATAGCAGTTAATAAAACACTGCAAGGCAACCTTGATCCTTGTGTCCTGTACGGATCCAGGAAATCTATAAAAGATGAAGTAGTGAAAATGCTGAAAAAATTTGAGGGACATCCGCATATTGCTAATTTAGGACATGGTGTTTATCCGGATACTGACCCGGATAAAGTAAAATATTTTGTCGATTGCGTAAAAGAACTTTCCGTCACTCACTCACCCTTGATGTAATGAGCAATTTTCCTTTTTAGCTCCGATGGATCAAAAGGTTTTGTTACATAGTCGTTCATTCCAGCAGCAATAACCTCTTGTCTAACTTTCAAAAGTTCAGATGCGGTAAGAGCGATAATAGGGGTGTCTTGATCAAATTTTCTAATGAGTATTGTAGCTTGATAACCATCCATAATGGGCATTTGCAAATCCATGAGAATAAGATCATAAACGTTATGTTCTGCTTTTGCTACCGCCTCCGCACCATTACAAGCAATATCCGTTTCAATTTTCCATTTTTCTAAAAACTTTTCAGCTACCATAATATTCATTTGATTATCCTCCACCAGCAAAATCTTTTTTCCACTAATAACTCTTGACTCAGTCTCCTCCTGCGTTAGGTTCTCTTTTACTTTAATTTCTGCTTTGATAAAGCTCAATTCAAACCAAAACCTTGTCCCCTGTCCAACTTCACTATCCACATAGATTTCTGAGTTAATCATGTTTAAGATTTTCTTAATGATAGCCAAACCAAGTCCTGTACCACCGTACTCTCGAGTTGTAGATGAACCAGCTTGTGTAAAACGCTCAAAAATCAGTCCCTGTTTTTCAGGTAGAATACCAATTCCAGTATCAATCACCTCGAATCTAATATCTTGTACATTATCAATGTCTTCAACTAAAGAAGCAATTAACTTAACATATCCTTTAGAAGTAAACTTCAAAGCATTACTAATGAGATTATTAAAAATCTGATAAATTCTGGTAGAATCCGCTAATAAAAGAGGGTGAATCTTTTCATCAAATTCACACAATAATCGAACATTCTTCTCTTTTGCTACTGCCGCATGTGCTTTGATTATTTTATTAGCTAGACCCTGGAGGTTGACTTCTGTATACTCAAATTCAATAGCTCCGGATTCAAGCTTGTTATAGTCTAATATATTGTTGATGAGGGCAGTTAAATGTTCAGCTGAAAACTGAAGAGATTCCAGATTTTCTACTTGATCCTCTCTGGGGTTTTCGCTCATTAAATAATGAGAAATACCAACCACCGCGTTGAGAGGTGTCCTTATTTCGTGAGAGATAGTGCTTAAAAAGTCTGTTTTCGCTTTAGAGGCAGTTTCCGCGCTTTCTTTAGCTTTTCTCAAAGAATGTGCAAACCTAAAGGAAAGTATAAGCGACTGAAAGAAGAAAAAAAATATAAATCCTATAAATGTTAAAAAGGTGTTTTCCTGCGTAGAAGTAAGGTAAACAGACATTAAGTATACTGCAACAATGAAAACAATTCCCGTACTAGCAAAAGCATATTGTGCTCCTGTTCTATTTCTTCTGTAAGCAATCCAATAGACGTAAATCATATAAAAAATAGCCAATATGATAAGTACCATAAAAGGCTCTGCCAATTTTGTGAAAAAAGTAGTAGGAGCAAAGAGCGCTAGTAATGAGAAGATACCGGATATGACCGAAAATCCAAGCAATATCCACTTCTTACTATCTTTGGGATAAAGCGAATAACTATATGTTGTAAAAATCCCAACAGGTATAAAAAGGGATAGGTACTCAGCTCTAATAATCATGTTCCATGGTATGCTTGGATAGAGCGCATGAAAAGCATATTCACCGCTACCTATCATTCGGTAACTAAATGTAATACAAAACAAAGCGAAGAAAAGCACAGACTTTTCATGCCGGCCAAAAAGAAAAAGACCCAGAAAAAATAGGCCACCCATTATTAAACTCCCACTTAATAGGAAATCATAGCTAAAGTCAAAATCTCTTTTGGCCATAAGCTTTGTCCTATCACCTATTAAAATTGGCTCTTTTACTCCACCTTTCGTATGCCTGAAATTCGAGATCTGTAAGACAAATTCTATTGTATCGGTGAATTTGGAAAAATTGGTGGTTCTAGGCATCCAGTCTGGAAACGAAAGAGCTTTCGATTTCCCAGGGGTTCCATTTCGTTCAAATTCAAAACCATTATAGTAAAGTTTATAGGAACAGTACATCTCACTAATGGATAATGCGAGCTGGGGAGATATAGGTGGCAATATCACCCTTAGCCGATAGGTAGCATAACCTTTAGCAGTCAATTCTTGTCCGTTTTTGGTAACACCATCATTCCAAAGTTTTGGAAATTCGTAGTAGTCTTTCTCTAAATAGTTGATTGTATCAGGCATGGACAACTCTCCCCAGTAGAATTCCCATTCCCCATTTAGTGAAACAGCATGGTTTTTCAGGTTGGCTTTGGAAAGATCCAAAAGACCCTTTTTGGCAGTTTGTGAAAATGAAATAAATAGAGAAAGTATTCCGAAAATAAAAATAAGTGATCTAAACATGGTGAATTTATGTAGACTTCCCAAATTAAAGATATTTCATTTGTATCACGTTATTTTATCATAAGGCACATATGGAATTTAGATTAATTTGATAATTGCTACTACAAAACTGTCATTATGCTCATTTTAATGATTGCGACTTCACACTTCTATCTAGCAGTGCCTAGTCTTTTGAAATTAAGTATTACATCAGATATTTAGAATCAATAGGTATAGCAATTCTTCAGCGATTTGCAATTGCCATTAAAAGAAGTACAATCGATAGGCCTAACCGTCACTACCGATTAATGTATTACCTCTTCTTCTACATTCTTCATGAAAGCTTGTCTAGCGACATTTTTATCTTAGATATCGCTAATTTCAAATCGTCTTCAGAAGCTGCATAGGAAAGCCTTAAGCATTCAGGATCACCAAATGCTTCACCAGTAACCAGTGATACATTCGCTTTTTCCAATAAATACATACAAAGGTCATTCACAGATTCAATCTTGATGTTAGCGTTAGATTTACCTAAGTAATGTCTTACATTAGGGAAAAAGTAAAAAGCTCCCTGAGGCAGATTTACCTCAAAACCAGGAATTTCTTTCAATAATTCATAAACTAAAGCTCTTCTTTTTTCATAGGCCCTTACCATTTCCAGCGTAGGTTCTTTGGAAGAAATCAACGCTGTCAACGCGGCCCTTTGTGCAATGGAGCAATTGCCAGAGGTATATTGGCCTTGTATTTTGTTGGAAGCTTTAGCTATCCAAGTAGGAGCACCTACATAACCCACTCTCCACCCAGTCATCGCGTATCCTTTTGAGAATCCATTAACCGTCACGGTACGTTCTAGCATTCCTTCTATCGCTCCAATACTTTCATGTTTTCCTTCAAAATTGATAAATTCATAAATCTCATCTGAGATGACAATGATATCTTCTCTTTTATTCAAAGCATTGGCAATAGCTTTTAATTCTGCAGCATTGAAGACAGACCCGGTCGGATTACAGGGAGAGGAGAATATAATTGCTTTTGTTTCATCAGTAATTGCTTCTTCGATTTGGTCTGCGGTTGCTTTGAAATCATTTTCTATGGTGCCTCCGACATAAATAGGCTTTCCTCCTGCGAGTAATACCATTGCCGAGTAACTTACCCAGTAAGGCGTTAATATAATCACTTCATCTCCCGGATTTAAAATCGACATGAAAATATTTGCAATTGACTGTTTAGCGCCATTTGAAACGACAATTTGACCCGGAGAATAATGAAGGCGATTGTCTTTTTCAAATTTTTTTGAAATCGCTTCACGAAGATCTAAATAGCCATTCACGGGAGGATAAGCAAAATATTTACCTGAATTGATGGCTTGAATAGCGCCCTTTTGTATGTGCTCCGGTGTTTTAAAGTCTGGTTCACCAAGGCTAAGACTTATGACTTCGATGCCTTTTTGCTTCATCTCTCTGGCTTTAGCAGCCATAGCGAGCGTAGCTGATTCAGGCATATTTTGAATTCTTTTGGATAGTAATTGCATGAAAAAAATTTTGGCTAAGATAGAAGAAGCCTCAATTTAAGATGATACTTATTAGGTAAGAATATATCCTTGATTAATTGAAGTTAGAATTTGTTCTGCCTCTGGCTTTGTTCTTTTGATCTAAGTTAAAAAGGAGTGATAACCTAAGCGTCTCAGCAAGCGGATGATCTTGTCCCTGAGGGATAAGATAAGAAAAATCAAAACCAAATACCTGATATCTAAAACCAGCACCGACCGTAAAATATTTTCGATCTCCCTTATTTTTATGTTCAGAAAAATATCCCCCACGCGCAGAGAACAAATCTCGATACCAATACTCTAATCCAATGCTGTAAGTGAGTTCCTCCAATTCTTCCTCAAAGCCTCTTGGAGCATCAGAAAAAGAACCAAAGGTGCCTGATAGCAGAGAACGATCCGGATCTTTTCCATCTGCAATTTGACGCTCTCCGTTTACCACTACAATATTTCCATTCGTATCAACTTCATAGACAGGAGGAGTAGGGACTAGAAGTTTATTGATATCGAAAGCGATCGTAAGTGTATTATACGGATCAAGATCAGTTATAAATGCTGAGCCTATTCTTAGATTACCTGGTATGAAATTTTCATTGCTTTCCGAACTGTAGGTGATTTTTTGTCCAATATTTGATATGTGAACCCCAAAAGAAACTTCAGAATTTCTTCCTCTTACAAATAATGGCCGTGTATAATACCATCCCAAATCTACTGCGACACTCGTCCCCGCCTTAGCATCAGGAGCTCCTGTGATGTTACCAGACAGGTTTGACCAGATAAACCTGGCGGTGACACCAATTCCCATGAACTCTGACAATTTCCTTGAATACGTTGCATCAACTGCTAATTCGCTCGGATTCTCAACTCCGTTGGGATTAGCAAAATCATCAAAGAGTGCAATTTCTCCAAGATCAAAATACCTAAACGAAGCGCCAAAAGCCTGAGTCTGATCTATTTTCTTATAAAAAGATAAATAACTTAAAGACATATCATCTACTATATTTCTCAACCAGGGAGAATAAGAAAAAGCAAATCCTAGGTCGCTCTCAATAAAAGCAAGTTTGGCGTTGTTCCAATGAACACTATTAGCATCCGGACTAGTGGCCGCACCTACGTCCCCCATTGCTGAGCCCCTGCTATCAGGCGCAAAACCAACAAAAGGTACAGCAACAGTAATAGGATTTCTTGTGCTATCTTGACCAGATACAAAGCTAGAAGAAGACTGACCAAAACTTAATAGTGCAACCGTAATGCATATGCTGAAAAACAATAATTTCTTAAGAAAATAATTCATCTCTAAGGTTTAGTAAAAGCTAAACGTAATGCATAACTTCTAAAAGATTTTGGGTTACTGAATTTTTCAAATGACTGATACTCTTTAGTTTAAAATAACGAGCTTTTGTGTGATTTCTTTCATAGCTCCATCAAAGTTACTTTTAATTATGATACGATAATAATAAATACCTTCATTTACCCTTTGACCACTACTAGTAGTAGCCTGCCATTGAATTTCAATTGATCTGTCACTATTTGTAAAAAGCATTTCTTTTTGGGTGACAACTTCTCCGGTACTTCCATAAATAAATAGCGTTACACTTAAATCTTCATCTTCCCTGTCATGTTCAAAATAAAAGACTGTTTTTTCTTCCTTTCCAACAGGATTTGGGTAGGCTGCCTCGTTGAATGTAAATAGTTGTGCCTTATCAGTTACAATAAAATCAATAGAGGAAACAGCTGAATTATTGTGAGTATCCCAGGTTTTCAATGTTGCAGTATAACGCCCTGGTTCTAGTTCTTGAATAGGATATATAATTTTACCTTCTTGGTAGCTGTTTATAGAAGCAGTATAAAAGTCGTTTAGATTAAAACTTTCATTGTCAAGCTCAAGAGTAATACCTTCAACGACTCCACTTCTAGCCGTTGTTATCCCGCTTTCATCTCTTAAATTGGCCATAAACAAAAAAGATCTCCCTACCTCGTCTCCATTCTTAAAAGATTCGTCATTTAAATAAAGTGAGATTATTGGTGGTTCTGAATCAGCAATAGCATTTTTTGCGGTCCCTCCCACTACAAATTCTCTGGACGACCCTACCGCATCCACATTCTTTTCAATATCAGAAGCATAAAGGCTTATTTTTCCTCTCTTAAATTGATAAGAAATATTTTTTGGTACAATAAATGAGAAATCAAACCTGCCATTGGTTACTTCTGCATTACCTCTGAATAAAGCGTTACTTCTCAGAGAATAAGTAAAGGGCGTACTTTCCTGTCCTCTGGTTTTGAAATTTTGCGCAATATCATATACACCAGCTGTAAGGACGCCATTAAAACCTTCTTGACGATCTCCATCTAGCAGAATATCACCAGAAATTATCACCTTTTCCAATGCGCTAAGTGTATCGATTTCTTCTGAAAGCGTATTGAGAACAATCTCTAATTCCGGGAATGCTGGTTTCATCATCGGATCACCAAGCAAGGTGAAATTTCTATTGATTGGGCCTTCTAAACCTTCATTTTTAGTGAAGCGTATAATATCTCCTAATCGCTGATTTTGACCATTTGCTTTTCTGAAGAAATTTTTGTGAAATGCTTCATTTAAGCTAAAATTAGTGCTTGCAAGCACAGGTCTTGATGTTGTCAATAAAGCAATAGCTCCGCCTTGACTTCTTAAAATAAGTTGTTCTGCCCCGGATACTTGAAAAGGATCATCGTATCTTCCAAACTCACAGGTGGCAGTAACAATCACAGGCAATTTATCCCTATTAGTCAATTGATCTATGTCAGTTCTTGTTAAAATTTCCTCCTCAGTCCAAATCCTCTCATTTCCATGTCCAAGAAAATTGATAACGAAAACCCCATCTTTTATTTTTGTATTAATTGCTTTATTTGTTCGAGGTGATATTTCTTTTGAAGGTCCTGATATTTGTTCAAATGCATCTAATAAGATTTTTCCAATATTGTACTGGGCGTAAGTAGTATCAATAATTTGAGAAAGATCCTCCACATCTCGAGCATGTCTGTTAATATCCGCATCGTCAGCTACATATACTACTTCGTTTCTCCATTTGCCTAGTGTATTAGGGTTAGTAGAATAATAAATAATCTTATCTACTAAGGTCTGAGCTTCTTCAATCGTTTTAATAGGTAGCCTTCCCACTCCAATCTCCATGGTGTGATCACCTGCAAAAGTCTCTTCCCAAGTGCCTTCATTTCCTTCAAAAAAAGCAAAATAATCATCTGATGAATAGCTATAAACCGGATGAAAACTATCTCTAGATTCATAAGTTGGGATAAAGTTAGTGTTAGATGGGAGACGGTTTTTATAATCATATGAACAATCTCCAAAGAGTAGCAAATACTTAAGATCAGCTCCTTGATCATAGATATGTTTAGCATAATCACGAATGGCGGTAATATCTTGTCTTCCAGCGGAAAATTCATTGTATATCTGATTAGGGGTAACGACTTTAACCAACAGATTATCATGTTGCCTATGAAATTGAGCAAGTCTATTAGCTTCAATCAGGAATTCGGAGGGCGAAATAATAATCCCTTCATAATTCACATCTCCTTTAAGATTTTGATTGGAGACCTGACCAAAAATCCATGGAGAAGGAAAGTCATATCCCTGAAAAACCACAAATTCCTCTATGTTTTCTGATTGGCTTACGAAAACTGCTCTGCTTGTTGATTTGATGTATTCTTGTTCGAAATAGTTAGTGGGATCTGTTACATTCCAAATAATAGGATTGTCAACACTTGCAATTCCATATTGAATAGCTGATCCGATATCTTCCACTGTTCTAAAATGCGTCTCATTTCCATACAATCTAAGTGCTCGCTTAAATGTAAGATAAAATCGGTCTACAAATCCTCTGGCATTGATTCCATTGCTTCGGTATAGCATACTTAAGTCTAAATTTTGGATCTTGGGAATTGTATAATTAGCTGTTTTAACCCTTGCCTTGAGAGAGTAGGCAGATTCAGGGCCAGAAGGTACAGCATCTAGTGAAACACTCCCTATTCTGTTAGAACCAGATTGAATTTCGAACTCTGCACTCTCTGGTGATTGGCTCGCCACTGAAAAAAACGCTTGGATATCTGAACTTAAACCTTCCATCAGGTAAGAATTGGTCATGGATTCTCCATTAGATAGCATTTCTCCTAACCAGACTCTCCCTGAAGAAATTAAATTGTATTTATCTTCTTCATAGACAATATGATCGTCAAATGCTGTGGCTACAATCTCAGAACTAGCAGAAAAACTTGATTTAGACTTGATTCGCTTTCCCGCTCCTGTTCCTATTTTTATGAAATAATAAGCAGTGTCTGAATAAATATTTTTGTTAAACTTAAAGCCTTCCGAAGTCCATTCTTCCTTATCTGGCCCAACTCCGTAAAATAAAATAAAGTCCGATGGGTCAAATGAACCATCTACCTGACCTGAAACAAAAATGGCATTCTCAATAAGATCGATAGGCCTTTTTTCTGAATTGGACTGGGGCAGCTCTCCTTTTACTCCGTTACCAAATAGTTGAATATTCGCAGGATCATCGATAATCAACAGTCCTAAAGCATCTAATGTACTTTGGTCTATTTTGTAAAGGCCAGTTTCAGTAATTCCAATTTTATACCACGTGCCAGTAGATAGCACAGATGGTTGTCCAAAACTATACACAACATATAGAAACAAGAATGGATACAATAATATTCTCACCTTAATCGTACAACATAGTATCAAACTAAAAATTATGTCTTCATCTTTTTTTTATATGCGCCAGAGCGGAAGCACTAATATAAACGGGAATTAAAAAAGGTAAAAATGTCTGTTGGAAGATGATTAAAGACGGAACTATGCCAATAATTAAAATCCACTTAGCTTCATTTCCCTGCCATTCAAAAGTTTTGAACTTGAATGAGATTAATCTAATATTCGCGATCAAAAGCATACACGAAAGGATTATTATACTAATGAGCACAATAGTATTTGAAGAAAACGGAGTAAAAGCCAAAGAAGTGAGCATAATGGCATTAGCTGGTGTAGGCAGACCTCTGAAGTTGTCTGATTGGGATTCGTCAGTATTGAATATAGCTAATCGTAGTGCTGAAAAGATCGCTATTAGGAGTCCTAGCCAGAAAAAGTTTGTTTTGGGCTCTAAGAGGGATACTAAATAAAAAGCTGGTAGCAAACCGAACGTAATTAGATCAGCCAATGAATCCAGCTGTTTGCCTATTTCAGAACTTACTTTTAATAACCTTGCTAAAAATCCATCTAACAAATCAAAAAATGCTCCTATTATCACAAAATAAATGGCCTGAGGTGTACTTTTCAGAAGTACGAAATAAATACCAATACTTCCAGTAACGAGATTTAAACATGTAAATAGGTTTGGAAGGTGTTTTTTCATCATCAACCTCGAACAAAAGGATTGTTTCTCTTTTCATGACCTATGGTTGTGGTAGGGCCATGTCCAGGGTGAACCACTACTTCTTCAGGCAATACATATACTTTCTCTTTGATATTATTTACGAGTGCCTGATGATTACCTCCGGGAAGATCTGTTCTTCCTATACTTTCACGAAACAATACGTCTCCACCGATGATAAAATTCTCTTTTTTGCAGTAAAACATGAGGTGTCCAGGAGAATGACCAGGAACTTCTATCATTTCAAGTTTTAACTCATCTAGCTCTAAAGCATTTTCATCCGATAGATACGTGTCTACTTCTGCATGCCTGTATCCCATTATCCCCCAATGAGGCGCAAAGGTCGGCATCGAGGCGTATACTTCTTTTTCGTTTTCTGGTATTCTTAATGAAACATTATATTTAATTTTTATTGCTTCATTTCCAAGCACATGATCAATGTGGCAATGGGTATTGATGATAGCTACCACTGATAGCTCTTCCGTTTCTATGTAGTTGGTCAATTCATTGATCTCAAAAGATTCATAGCACCCTGGATCAAAAACTAAGCAATTTCTTTCCGATGAAGATAACACTAATGTATTTTCATAGAAAGGATTAAAAACAAAGGTTTTTATTTTCATTGAGTTAGCTTTAGCTCTTTTAGGTGGTAAAATTATAGTGTATACTATAAAAGTAGATTATATCGTTGTCGGCCAAGGGCTAGTAGGTACTTGGTTGTCGTATGAGCTTATTAAAAAGAATAAGTCTGTGATGGTAATGAATCACTCAATTGAAAATACCTCCTCTAAAAAAGCAGCAGGTCTTTATAGTCCTATCACTGGAAGAAGGATGGTGAAAACATGGCGTGCTGATGATTTTTTTCCATCACTTGAAAATGAGTATCATCAGTTAGAGTTACTGTTGAAAGAAAGATTTTTGCATTCTAGGCCTATCTATAAACCATTTAGATCTATTTCGGATCAAAATGATTGGCAGGGAAAGCAAACGGATAAAGCATATTCTAGATATATTGAATATCTTACTTCAAATTCTTTAAGAATAAACAACATTTTAGATTTTTATGGAGGAGTTATCATTAAGAACAGCGGGTATGTAGATCTGCCGGTTTTACTTGCTTCTTACAAAAAATATCTTATAAATAAGGGGATTTATATAGAAGAGTTATTTGATATTTCAGAAATGCAGCATAGTAATGACGGAATAACCTACAAACAATGGGAAGCAAAAAAAATCCTATTTTGTGAAGGGCCTTTTCCATCAAAGCTTTGGGAAAAGCTGCCATTTAAGCCAGTTAGAGGTGAAATAATTGATATATCCTGTGAGTTGGATACAAACTACATCATAAATAGAGGAGTATTCATTGTCCCTAAAAATGGATTTTTTACCGTTGGTTCCACCTATGATCATCAAGTGTTGACTTTTCAACCGCAATATTCTGGTATTAGTGATATTAAAGAAAGATTGGGTAAAATTTTTGCAGAAACTTATCATATTATCGATGAACGTGCTGGGGTAAGACCAGCAACTTATGATCGCAGGCCTTACATTGGGTTTCATAAAAATTTTAAAGCTATTGGTATTTTTAATGGATTTGGTTCGAAAGGTGTTTCATTATCCCCTTATTTTGCTAAGCATTTTGCAAATGTTTTAGAAAAAAAGGAGGAGCTAGAAAAGGAAGTAAATGTTGAAAGAATTTTTTAAATCAATTGTACTTTTATTTGGATGCCTAAGCGTCTTTAATCTTATTCACGCTCAGCACTATACAACTCCTTTTGGGCAAAATAGAATTCAATACAAAAACTTTGATTGGTATTATTACAGTACCAATAATTTTGACATTTATTATTATCCTGGTGGCCAGGAATATGCCTTAGAGGCGATTAACTTTCTTGAAGATGAATTTGTCACCTTAACTGATAAGATTGGATATGCCCCTTACAGTAAAACAAAAATCTTTGTGTACAATTCTATCTATGATTTACAACAAAGCAATGTTGGTATAGATGGAGCAGTATACACCATTGGAGGAAGAACCGAGTTCGTAAAACTACAATTGGAGGTTCCATATCCCGGAAAAGCATATCAATTCAAACAGGAACTTATTTACAAGCTATCAGGCAGTTTGATAGAAGACATGATGTATGGTGGAAGCCTAGCAGAAATATTTCAAAACAGCTATCTTCTTTCATTACCAGACTGGTTTATAGAAGGGGCAGCAAGATATATTGCCTATGGTTGGTCACGTGAAATGGATGACTACCTGCGAGATTACATGTCCAGGAAAAAGATCAAAAAGCTCAATAGGATCAATGGAGAAGCTGCAGCGATCATAGGACAAAGCATTTGGAATTATATCGCTGTAAAATATGGTGAGAGTAATATTTCCAACATTTTAAACCTTACCCGAATCATTCGCAAGGAAGAAAATAGTATTGCTAATACCCTTGGAGTATCATTTAAAACTTTTTTAAACGATTGGCAGAATTATTATCTATCACAAAGGCAGGAAGTGAAAGAAAATTATGTGAAGGCAGATGAAGAATGGATGTTAACTAAAATCAGAGGAGCTAAGGATTTGATTACCACCTCCGTACGATTTAATAAGGATGCTAATAGAATCGCATATGCAGTATTGAAAAATGGAAAGTATATTGTTTATGCGAAAAATCTAACAAGTGGTAAAACAAAAAGAATTACCTCTGGAGGTTTCCGTATCAATGGTCAAGACGTGGATAAGCATCTTCCTCTTTTGGATTGGCGAGATGAATCTACCTTGGGAGTAGTGTTATTTCGACGAGGTTTCTTATATCTCAATACTTACAATTTAGACACAGGAGAAAAAAGACAAAAGCCGCTAACGAGATTCAGACAAATAGAAGGTTTTTCTTTTAACGATAACGGAAGACTGGCTGTAATATCAGGTGATATAGACGGACAGAATGATTTATTTCTTACTGCTATGAACCGCAATGCACTTAGAAGAATAACTAAAGACGCCTACGATGATTTAGATCCCACATTTCTACCAGGCACAGCTGCTATTCTTTTCAGTTCTAATCGGGTGAGTGATTCTGTGAAAGTGAGTGACGTTTCTTTAGAGTCCTTGGATAATAATTTTAATTTATTTGTTTATGACATGGATACCACAACCAATGAATTCTACAGGTTGACAAACACACTAAGTGAAGATCGAAAACCATATGCAAGAAATCAAACAGAAATATATTATTTAAGTGATCAAAAAGGGATTTCAAATCTGTATCGCTATTCTTTCAGAGATTCTGTACATACCCAAATTACTAACTTCGATCAATCCATTCTCAGCTATGATTTACACTTTGACCCCGAAAAACTTACTTACTTAATGGTAGATGATAGTCGAGTAAGTGTGTACCTGGATACTGCTACTAACCTCTCCACCAGCAAGTTTACTTTAGAAACTCCTAGACAAAGGAGAAGAAATGCAATAAGAGTGGTATCCAGAGTTCTCAGAAATAAACCCATTATTGATCAAGATATAATTCAAGAGAAAACAGTGAAAGATGTATCAAATGCAGACGATTTTGAATTTGTGAAAGAGGAAGCTACCGACTCCACTTTCTTAGAAGATCCCAATTGGATTGATACTGATAACTATGTTTTTGAGGATGAAACGGAAAACGCCTATCAGCCAGAATCATTTTTCAGTAAATACCAAAGTTTTGAACAGGAAACCGAACGTGTTGGTCCAATACCATACCGTCCCAGGTTTACGTTTAATAACGTGATCACTTCGTTTCTATGGGATCCTTATAGAAACTTTATGATGTTGCTTGAAACTGAAATTAACGATGTGTTAGAGAATTATAAGCTCAAAGGAGGTGCCTTAGTTAAACCAGACTTTGAACAAGGCGATATTTATGCTGAGTTTCAGTATTTGAAGTACTGGATTGATCTTAAATTTAGAATTGACCGCAAAACTTATTTGATTGACGAGCCAACAACGGATGACAACTTACTCCATAAATATCAACTCAGTCGATACAAATTAACCGTTGCCCTGCCCATAACACACACATTCAGGATAGAAGCCTCTCCATTTTTTACCAGAACATCATTTACCAATCTCAATTTCTTGAGTGTAACTGGCCAAGGAGCTGATCTTGCTCAAAATGACTCGCAAGACTATATTGGAGGAAGTGCTTCGCTTGTTTTTGATAATACGATAGAAAAATCCTTTAATCTTTATCAAGGTACCAGGGCGTTGATTGAATTTACTTCTCATGTTCATACTACCGATCAATCCAAAAATTTTGGCAATCTTAGATTTGATTTTAGGCACTATCAAAAAGTTCACAAGGAAATAACTTGGGCCAATAGAATCCTTTATGGAAAACAATTAGGTCCGGCAAAAAAAGATTATATGCTAGGAGGGATGGATAATTGGTTATTTGCGAATAGTGATACTCAGGGTGATCAAGACCCATTATCATTTCAAAATGATACAGATAATAGTGACATGTTGTTCAATGAATTCGCAACCAATCTAAGAGGGTTAGATTATAATGAAGCGTATGGATCTGATGTTTTAGTAATGAATTCCGAATTGAGAGTTCCTATTTTCCAGTATTTGACTAATGGCCCCATTAAGTCCAATTTCCTTCGAAATTTTCAAGTGATTGGTTTTATTGATGCTGGATCTGTTTGGACCGGTAGACCCCCATTTAAAGATGGCCGCCCAATCACGAGAAGATTTGAAGATAATGCTCCATTTATTGCGGAGATTGTTAAATTCCAGAATCCATGGCTTGGGGGTTATGGTTGGGGCTTGAGAACCGTACTTTTAGGCTATTACATCAAGTTCGATGTCGCCACTCCTTATCTGGATGGTGAAACCCGAAGCAAAAGATTCTATTTTACCTTGGGTCTTGATTTTTAATAGAAGATAATAAAACTTGATTACATTTTATAAATGATGTTTAATAGCTTAGATTTTCTCTATGATTATTGGAGTTAACTTTAAGCATGCAACATTCGATGACTGGCTATGGTCGTAATGAACGTAAATGTCAACAGCTTTTGATCAAGTCAGAAGTCAGGACACTCAATAGTAAATTTTTAGACTTTTCTCCACGCCTTCCAAAGGAGCTCACCTCTAAAGAAAATCAAGTTCGAAATCTGGTTAACGAAAAACTTAAACGGGGAAAAGTAATACTTGCATTGGATCTGGAGGTAGACGCCAACGGCACTTCTATTGTTCAGGTTGATGAAAAACTATTTAAGGCATACTATGATACGTTTCAATCACTTGCTTCAACCGTGAATGCGCGAGAGGAGAGTTTATTAAAATTAGCGCTAGAAGCTCCTCAAGTAATTAAGCAGCAAGAGCTATCCGAACATGAGATTCCATGGAGTGAAGTTGAACAATCAATAATTAATTCCTTAGATGAATGTATAAAATTTAGAATGCAGGAGGGTGAAGCGTTATCCAAAAAACTAAAAGGATACATTCATAATATTGAAGAGGGGCTATCTATGATAGACTTAGCGGACAAAAAAAGAGATGAAAGCATTCGTTCAAAAATTCAAAAAAGTATGGATGAGATTCGAGATAAAGTAAAAGTAGACGAAAACAGATTTGAACAAGAACTTATTTTTTATTTAGAGCGATTAGATATAAGTGAAGAAAAAGTAAGGTTAAATCAACACTTGAGTTATTTTTTGGAAATTTTGGAAAAGGAGTCTTATGCAGGAAAAAAACTTGGATTTATCTCTCAGGAAATAGGCCGAGAAATTAATACTATAGGTTCTAAGGCGAATGATGCTGAAATACAAAGAACGGTCGTTTCCATGAAGGATGAACTGGAAAAAATCAAAGAGCAAGTATTGAACTTGATCTAACACGATTGATTCATGATTCGCACACAGGTTTCGTGTGTATGTAGCCCGTTTTAATAGAACACGTGGAGATCTCAATAAACTGAATCGGAAAAGTTATTAAAACTATCGGTTCACTTTTTATTCATCTAAAAGTCAAACGAATTCTTGAATCAGTTCCAAAATGGAAGATAGATCTGATTGAGTCTTTCACCAAAAAACTCTATAAGCATCAATAACATTTTTCTTCTTTTCTTAGAGACATTATTAAACCATAGGGCACCTCTAAAAACTCAGTTCAAGAATTTGAGGTAGCGTTTTTTTCTGAAACAAGACGTCAAAAACAGAGTTTAGTGACGTTAAATAAGTATTTTGATAACGAAGTATCAGCAAAAAAGATCATCTCAAAAATTGAAAGTGAGTTTTTAGAGGTGACCCACAGTCTTTTTATCAAAGAAAAACTCAGCATCTTAAAACTTCATTGATGATTTGATTCTTCATGATTATACTTTTTTAAAATCTTATGAAAATCATTCCTATTTTAATTAGACGCTCATAACTGAAAGTGTAACTATTAATAATTGTTACGTTAATTTGCATAAATTACAGTATATAGAACAAAAGCTCAAAACTGTAATTTTTCTACAGTTCCTATGTAGATTCAACAGGGCAATCGCATTTAAATAACTCACAAATACCTGTATAGAAAGGTATCCCAGCTAAGGGATACCCTAAGTCTCATAATGTGTGTTTTTTTGAAAAAATCGGGCCGTTTTACATCTAATACGTGAACTTCTTCACTGTAGAATCATCTCCGATTAACCAAGATAAATATACTGATTATCAATGATATATCAAAATTTTTGGTAACTTCTCAATAGTTGGAGGTGACCAAAAATCTATTTATTCCGTTTTCTGAAAGTATATGAAGCTACCTCTCATCTAAAAGACCTATCCCCCATAGAGTTAGCTTGCCACTGGTGAGCAAGTTACTGCACTTTATCGCAGAGCTACTAGAAGAGATAAGTAGACTCAAAGCTGAAATATGTTTATTAAAAGGCCACAGTGCACCACCCACTATTCCTCCCAAGAGTCGATGGGAAAGGAAAAAAGCGCAAAAGGGAGAGGTAAAAAAAACGCTTTTTACTAAAGGAGCCAATAAAGGCGAAACTCGCCATCACCTCCACTCAACGCATTGCGACCACTGACCTACCCGGAGGCAACGTTTTCAAAGGGTATAAGCGATGCATTCGCCAGAAGTTGTAAATCCAGGCAGCAACGATTTGCTATGAATTGGAACGGTGGCAGGCCCCTGATGGGAGCTACCATTACCCAACATTGCCCGATTAGTTAGTCGG
>JBCDKO010000044.1:0-24557 GCA_038746525.1 Bacteroidota bacterium | reverse complement strand
TTGAGAGGATAGTGGGTGGTGCACTGTGGCCTTTTAATAATCGTATTTCAGCTTTGAGTCTACTTATCTTTTCTAGTAGCTCTACGATAAAGTGCAGTAACTTGCTCACCAGTGGCAAGCTCAACTCTATGGGGGATAGGTTTTTTAAATGGTGAGTCTAAATAGTCTAAGAGAACGAGCATGATGCTTTTCAATTTAAAATTTGAGAATAGCGCTGGAAAAGCTTTTAAAGGAGCTATCTTCCCACATAATTAAACGGAGTAATTGCGAAAAGTTCTTCTTTTACTTCGTTACTCACGTCTAATGTCTGTACAAAAGATTTGATCGTTTGATCTGTAATTTTTTCGTTCGTTCGGGTTAGTTCTTTCAGGGTCTCATAAGGATTTGGATATCTCTCTCTCCTTAAAATGGTTTGGATCGCCTCGGCTACTACCGCCCAGTTCGCTTCCAAATCATCTTTGATCACTTTTTCATTGGCGTAGATTTTTGAAAGCCCTTTTTCCAAAGCTTTTAGAGATATAAATGTATGGGCGATCGGAACTCCAATGTTTCTTAAAACGGTAGAATCTGTCAAATCTCGTTGAAGCCTGGAAACAGGAAGTTTAGCGCTGAGGTGTTCAAATAATGCATTTGCCATTCCCAAATTCCCTTCTGCATTTTCAAAGTCAATCGGATTCACTTTGTGCGGCATCGCAGAGGATCCTACTTCGTTTTTTGAAATGGTTTGAGAGAAATAGTTCATGGATATGTATTGCCATACGTCGCGACTAAAATCAATCAAAATTGTATTGATTCTTTTTAATCCATCAAAAATGGCTGCTAAGTGATCATAATGTTCAATCTGGGTGGTAGGATGGCTTCTTTTTAGCCCTAATTTTTCTGAGACAAACTTTTCTGCGAAAGCATGCCAGTCAATTGCTGGAAAAGCCACAGAGTGCGCATTGAAGTTGCCCGTAGCTCCACCAAATTTGGCCGTAAAAGGAATCTGTTCCAGTAAGTTTAGTTGTTCTTTTAAGCGGACGAAAAAGACCTCAATTTCCTTACCCAGGCGGGTAGGAGATGCGGGTTGACCATGTGTCTTTGCTAAAATGGGTATATCCTTCCACTGATTGGCTTTTTCTGCTATCTTATTTATAAGGCGATCCAATTCTGGCAATAACGATTGATGAAGGGCTTCTTTCAAAAGTAGCGGAATTGCAGTATTGTTGATATCCTGAGAGGTTAGACCGAAGTGAATAAATTCTTTGATCTCAGAAAGTCCGAGTTTATCAAATTGCTTTTTCAGGTAATATTCTACCGCTTTTACATCATGATTTGTGATTTTTTCTATTTCCTTAATAGATACAGCCTCCGGCAAAGAAAACTTATTGTATAGCTTGCATAACTTGGGATCCTTCGCAGTGTCATAAGAAGAGAGTTGTGGAATTCCGGTCTCGGCTAGCGCTATGAAGTATAGAACCTCTACTTTAAGGCGATATTGCATCAGGGCTTTTTCAGAAAAGTAGTTGGCTAAATCAAAGACAATAGTCCTATACCTACCATCGATAGGAGAGATTCCTTCCAGCGAGTTAAGATCCATGTAGAATTGATTAAAATCGAACACAAAATTACCTTATCATGTTTATTTAACTCACCTAGTATACAAACCTACCTTTACACACTTAGAATTGAAGAAATGGCATTTTCATTATTTAAAAAGAAAAAAGAGAAGAAAGACAATGATAGATACCATGTTTTGCATGTGAATGATGTTGTAAATGTTGCAAAAGATGCGGTAAATCTCGTCTTCAAAAAACCGGAGAACTTCAATTATCAGCCAGGTCAATTTATTACCATCATCAAAGAAGTAAATGGAAAGAAAATAAGACGAGCATATTCCTTATGCACTACTCCTTTCGAAGATGAAAATCCTGCTGTAACTGTCAAGAGAGTAGATGGTGGGGCTATGTCTAATGATCTCAATGACCACGTGAGAGTAGGTGATGAAATTGAGATAATGGAACCTATGGGGGTGTTCACCACCGAATATCATGCCAGCAAAAAAAGAAAAGTAGTATTCTTTGGAGGAGGCAGTGGGATCACTCCTCTAATGTCGATTTTAAGAACAATATTGTTAAAAGAACCTGAAAGTGAAGTGGTGCTCGTGTATGGCAACAGAAGTGAAGAGTACATCATATTTAAAGATCTGATCGGTCTACTTGAAGAGAAATACAATGGAAGATTTAAAGCGATCCACATATTAGAAGAGGGTGATGCTCCTTATCAAGGAAGACCCACAAAGAAAATGATTAAAGAAATTTGTGCAGAAGTGGCGGTAGATAATGAGACGGAATGCTACATCTGCGGACCCAAACCTATGATGGATTTATTATCTGAAGTATTGCCAGAGACAGGAATCGATGAGAAAAACATCAGAATGGAGAGTTTTGAAGCCGGAAAAACTTCTCCCTTGGAAGTAATCGATGCGAAGAATACAGAAAGTAAAGTGACAATTGTGTTGGATGGAGAAGAGTTTGAGATCACCACAAAAAAGAATGCATCGATTCTTGAATCAGCCCTTGCCAATGATTTGGATATGCCATATTCCTGTCAAAGCGGTCTGTGTACCGCCTGCCGAGGAAAATGTCTGGAAGGACAGATAAGCACTGATGAAGCCGAAGGACTATCCCCGGACGAATTGGATGAAGGCTATGTGCTTACTTGTGTAGGAAAACCGCTTTCAGACCGGATTAAACTGGAAATGGGTTAACTTTCAGAAATATTCATCTTAATTCTATCCTTACATTAATCTAACCTTATGAAATACTACTTACTCTTTTTTCTCATCCCTCTTTTTGCGGCTACACAACTAAAAAGCCCATCTGAATATCTAGGCTATGAACTAGGGGAACAA
Source organism: Bacteroidota bacterium (assembly GCA_038746525.1). Lineage (GTDB taxonomy): Bacteria > Bacteroidota > Bacteroidia > Cytophagales > Cyclobacteriaceae > Ekhidna. The sequence continues at coordinate 21,664 of JBCDKO010000044.1, read as the reverse complement.
TTTTCGAGGTATCATCAGGTAGTGGATTATTATGCTTATTTAACAAATGAGTCTGAAAAAGTACGCTCAAAAGAGTACGGAAGAACCTATGAAAACAGGCCTTTAATCCTCGCTTTTGTGTCTACTCCAAAAAACCTCAACAACCTTGAAATCATCAGAACTGATAATCTGAAAAGAGCTGGGATCATTGAAGGAACTCCGGAAACTGAAATACCTATTGTGTGGTTGAGCTACAATGTTCATGGAAACGAATCTTCTGCAACGGAAGCTTCGATGGCCACCATCTACGAGCTAATCCGGGAAGGTTCCGATAAATCAGATTGGCTTGAAAATACTGTGGTGATCATAGATCCGTGTATCAACCCGGACGGACGAGAAAGGTATGTAAATTTTTATTGGCAATACGGCAATAATCCGTACAACCCAGACCCTAATTCTTTGGAACATCTCGAAGAATGGCCCGGCGGTAGAGCAAATCATTATCTGTTTGACCTTAATCGAGATTGGGCGTGGCAGACTCAAATAGAGACCCAAAAACGGATCAAAGAATACAATGAATGGCTCCCTCAGATCCATGTGGATTTTCATGAACAAGGCATAAATTCTCCCTATTATTTTGCACCGGCAGCTCAACCGTTTCATGAGCTGATCACCCCATTTCAACGTGATTTTCAAGTGGAAATCGGTAAAAACCATGCAAAATATTTTGATGAGAACAACTGGTTTTACTTTACAAAGCAGTTTTTTGATTTGTTATATCCAAGTTATGGAGATACCTACCCAACTTACAACGGGGCAATTGGTATGACCTATGAACAAGCAGGCCTTGGGAGAGCAGGATTAGGCGTCATAAAACAAGAAGGGGATACATTGACGTTGAAAGATCGTATAGCCCATCACCACACCACTGGGCTTTCCACCGTAGAAATCACCTCAAAAAATGCAGGGAGATTGCTTGACCAATTCGATCAATTTTTTGGTAATTATTCTGGATTGAAATACAAAACCTTTGTTTTGAAATATGATGGAAATGACGATAAGTTTCATTCAATAAAGAAGTGGCTGAATGATAATGGAATAGCATATTCTAGTGCAAACCAATCCAAATTAAAAGGATATGAATACAGCACGGGGAATAACGCTGAGTTTTCCATTCAAAAAGAAGATCTTGTTATCAGTATGGATCAACCAAAGGCAACCCTGGCAAATATTTTATTTGAGCCGAAAACCGAACTGGTGGATTCTATCACCTATGATATCACTGCTTGGGGAGTTCCTTATGCGTACGGTCTTGAGGCCTATGCTAGCACACAAATGATTGCTTCTACACCCTTAGATGACGTAGTAAATGAACAAACCACGGCAGCACCTGACAAAGCTTACGCATTTGTTAGCAAGTGGGACAGTATGGATGATGCTCGTTTTTTAGCTGAACTACTAAAAAACGGCATCATCGTTCGGTTTGCAGAAAAACGTATGGTTTCGGAAAACAAACTTTTCGAAAAAGGTAGCTTAATTATCGCAAAGCGTGATAATCAATCAATAAAAGAATTTGAGGAGACCATTACAAATAATGCGAATATGTATGGAAGAAAACTCACGGTAATCCAATCTGGATTTATGGATGAAGGACCGGATGTCGGGTCATCAGATGTGAAATATTTAAAGAAGCCTAAAGTAGCACTAATTGGCTATGAAGGCACCTCATCCTTAAGTTTTGGTGCCACATGGCATTTTATGGAGCAAGAGCTCGGGTATCCGGTAGCGGTGCTTGGAACTCATTACTTCAGTAAAGTGAATCTAAACAATTATGATGTCCTGATTATGCCAAATGGGTGGTATGATGAATTTGGAGAAGATGAAATGCAAAAGATCACCGATTGGGTTTCACAGGGAGGTACACTTATCGCAATTCAAGGGGCTTTAAATATGTGGAAGGATAGTGATTGTTCTTCGCTTAAATCCTATATAAATGAAGAGGCCCAAAGTGACGCCGATAAAAAATCTGAAGAAAGGAAAAAACGAAAGCGATTGATAAGCTACGACGAACGGGAGCGGGATTTTATGAAAGAAAATACTCCGGGAGCAATTTATAAAGTGAAGCTGGACCCTACGCATCCACTCGCCTTTGGATATTCGGATACCTACTACTCATTGAAGACCTCCAGTAGCCAGGTGGCCTATTTGGATGAAAACAATGTAGGAATCATTGATTCTGAAGAAAATCTTTTAAGTGGTTTTTCGGGACAGTATGCCAAAGAAGACGTAGCTGAAACGTTGGTTTTTGGAGTAGAGAATATGGGAGAAGGGCAAATCGTCTATTTCGTAGATGATCCACTTTTTCGATCCTTCTGGCAAAATGGAAAGCTTTTAATAGTAAATGCAATTTTTTTTGTTGGTCAATAGCTTCCGCTTACCAGTGTCTCTTAGAAAAGGCGAAAAACATGCTATTCATGCTTTTTTTGAATTTTAGTGAAAAACACAATCGGATCTATTTTACACTTTTGGAATTGATTTGCCAATTTTTTAAAATTCATTTGACTTTTGGATAACCGAAGGAGATCAGTGCGCATTTTCACTAGAATACCTCAATCGAAGGAGACTTTTAATAAATAGCTCTGATAAGCTGCAAACTAAGAAAATGGATCATTCAGATAAGACAATACGACGAATCAACAGATTTCTAAATCGGAATGTGCTCATATGCATGCTAACCCCCATTTTTCATATTTACTAAATGCCTAGTTCAATACCTCAAAATAGATTCAATCACAAGAACGCTTCAAAATCTCTAAAAACTTGTTCTATAAGCTATAAACATCGTTTTCTCACAAAAGATACCGCTTTCTTAGAGACACTGTTTATTTTGAGATATGAAGCTGGATTTTAAGAATTGGTCTGACTATCATCATCAGATTTATCGCATATATCACGGAATTATCGCTTTTTCTTTGATCCCATTTTTTTTGGTTTTTCTTGAATTAGAGGTCGCTGATATCAAAAAGGAAAGAGTTTCTACAGCGTGGATTTATGTTGTCCTGGTCATCCTGATCCCAACCTGTGTCCTACTTATGTGGAGCGTATGGAAAGGCAAAGGATGTAGCTACCGAAATTTAGAAGATGGGCAGCTTAAAGATAAATTGATCGAATTCAGAAGAGTAGAGATTAAAAAATACCTGATATCGGAATTGACTTGTATATTGGGGCTTTTAGGGCTTTGGCTTACGGCTCATTATCTATTTGTTATCATCTACTTTGCTGTGTTAGCACAATTTTCATTTCTGCGTCCTTCAGAGGATCGTTTAGTTAGAAACATGAGGTTGACAAAAGAAGAGAGAAAAAGATTGCATCAAGGAAATATGTAAAACATGCTTAGGCACTTTTTTGAGTCATATCTTCCACTTTCAATCTTCAAAGCGTAACGCCAAAAGTAATCGCATTCAATGTGGCGTTTTGCCCGTCTCTGTTGACAGGTCCTCTGCCTTCAGAAAACACTTCGTTGAGGTCATAAAGGACAAAGATTTCAAGACCTTTCCACCCAACTTGACCTCTAAGTCCATATCTAAAGTTTTGCAGGTAAAAGTTATCAGATTCTTTATCCTTTTCGGTATTGCCGTCTTCTTCAAACTTAAATTTTGTGTGGGAACCTAGTCGATAACCGGCATATCCTCCGAGCCCAAAGCGAAAACCTTTTTTTGAATACCTCTTGACTCGTACGCCGGAAGACTCGTAGCTGGTTACTTTTCTTATGCCTCTCGAAAAATCAAACATCGGTACAATATGAACATTTACAAATGAGGCTGTAAGCTTGCTTTTTGATCCATTTAACCCTTGAGGTGCTGGGTTAAACTCGATAGCTTCTGTTCCTTCTACTATTACAAAATCTGGATCCTGGAGTTTCCAGTTGTACCAGCTTACCCCCAATCCCCATTCAAGAAATAAAGGACCGCCCACCCAGGTTTTGTTCACACTATTAAGCGCCACATACCATGAGCCAAACGGTTTTATAGAATAGGGAGCATTATTTTCATCAGGAAATTGCCCGTCTTCCAACCAGTTATTTATTCCAAGATCTATATTAAAATGATGTGATGTCCGATCTACCCTCTTGGCATCATACGTAACCTTTCGTCTATTTTCCCAGTCATCATCGTCCCAATCATCAATTTCATCCGGGTCTACATCTACTTCAATACCTCCCAATTTTACTCTTACTTTATCGTCATTGATTTCCCAATCTTTCATCTCTATTTCACTATCCTCATTAACATAAGCTTTTCCATCATTAATTTCCATATACTTCACGCTATCGGAAAGTTGTTCGTTCAAATCTCTGATCATTTGATTGATGTCATAATTTTGCAATAAAGCAAGGTCTGCCTTGTTCTGTGTTACAATGACTATTTTACTCTGGTTACTTAGCTCTATGATAACCGTATCTCCTTGGTTGTCATCATTGTAGAAGGCAAAAGAAAATGTGTAAAGTATCACGAAAATAAGCGTTAGCACTGGTTTCATTTTGCTGGTAGGTGTATGATTTTGCGTATTCATAAATTTGCCCTTTTAATTATTTAGATTTCCAATGACTCAGGGAATCATTGCACTTCTTTCCTTTTTGTTCTTTAATCCACCATTTAATAAATTATCCTTCGCTGTTTTGATATCGGCTAACATTTCTCCAGGATCGATTTTATCGGTAAATGCAATGAATTTCTTAAAAACACCTGTACTGTCACTTTTTATCGGAGGGTTTTCAGCTACTCTAGCCTTGGAGGCGATGTAAGTTATTTTTACAGCACCATACCTCGTTTTTTCTGCTTTCACATCTGCCAATATTTTTTTTGATTCATGGATGGCCAGTGCAGGCATTGGTGTTTCCTTTATTGTCATTATTGTTTTTACTTTCTGTTCCTGAATTTTAAAAGGCTGATCTGTAACGAACTCCTCTTTAGTATCTTTTTCAACAGATTGAATAGCTGCGTTTTCCTGTGCTATTTTACTTGATGATTTTGCTACAGTTTGTGTGTGTTTTTCATCTTTTAATTCTACAGCAATAGGAATGGGGAAATAAGGCTTATTAACTCTTGTAGGGTGATCTACTTGCTGAACGGCAACCTGATCAATAAAGGTTGGATCAGGCCATACCATCCACGATAGTAAGAATAGAACAAAGGAGGCAGCCACCCAATAAAAAACTGGTCTTTTCTTTCTTCCAATTTGCTTTTCTACTTCATTCCACGCCTTTGGAGTAGGTGTGAATTCTATCCCATCCAGCTTTTCTCTAAATAGACGGTCAATATTGTGTTGATCCATTAGTAACTTTTATTTCAATTTCTTTTTCTAACTCGACCAGTTTGGTTTGCAACCATTTTCTGGCTCTACTTAACTGGGATTTGGAAGTATTTTCACTTATATCAAGTTGTTTTGCTATCTCAGCATGGCTATACCCCTCTATTGCGTAAAGATTGAATACTGTTCTGTATCCTACTGGTAATTCATTGATCAATTTTAAAAGATCCTCTTCGTTCAATCGATCTTCCATCACCGTTAAGTTAGGATTGTTGAATACCTCTTCTATGTCACTCTGCAAAGACATATTTCTATTTTTTCGGATATACATCAAACAATCATTAACAATGATTCTTCGTACCCAACCCTCAAAGCTACCATCTCCTTTAAACTGATCCAATTTGTTAAATACTTTTACCATACTACCAATCAATACATGTTCAGCTTCTTCCTTTTCTTTAATATATCGTATACATACTCCCAACATCTTAGAAGCCAACCGGTCATACAATTTACGTTGCGCCGATGGTTTGCCTTTTCGACACCCATCAAGTAATTCCTCTTCAGTTAGTGATTTATCGATTCGCAACATGTTTGTAATCTTCATGGAATAGATGCAGCTGATTTTCTCTTGGTTGCTCTTAGCAATAAATTTTTTAAAATTAAGAATAAGATGCATAGTAATTATGAAAGCATGTAGTTGTAGCAGTCCATTTAACGTTTGGGTGAATTTCTTGAAAGCTCGTTACAGTAAACCTGACATTTATCTTCTTCTTGGGAGGACGAGCCAATAAAGCTGGAGATGCTGCGACTCTAAAAGATGGCTTAAATCATCTCAAAAACAGCATAGAAGATTACAACAAATTCATCAAAGAAAACAGTGAAGTGATCTTCCTCCCTCTTTTGGAAAAATCTACTAGCAACAGAGAGTCATTCACCGTGAGAAAAGTTTCAGGAGATATAGTAATGGAACAGATTTTTACTCATTCTAACGTCAAACATTGAAAGAATGAAGTGCGAAGAAAAGGAAAAGAAGCAAGAATCAAAGAAAAAATTATCAAAGTAAGATAACCCCCGCTGAAACAGGGTTTTTTGTTGGCCTATCCCTTAAGGTCTTGATCTGCAGATAAATTCTTCGCTTTTAGCGACCACTTTCAATTAGTAAATTTGAGACTATCGCTCTTTCAAAAAAAATTCCAACCTAACGTCTACTTAAGAGGAAGTGAAGTTTCTTAGTCATTCTTGATGCATGTGATGACGCTTAAATCTGTTCTGTCTTTTTAAGAGAAATTGCCATATGCTTCTCCATACATCATCAAAGGCGTAGTGGATAACATTTTTGAAATTGGTCCAATTATTACGTTCTTTCTCCATCGCTGGTAAGGCTTATAAATTACTAAATACTCAATAAATGAACGATATCTCTAAAAGTATCGTTTAAATTCATTAGTAAGAAATGACAAAAAATCTTAATTTAAGCAGCACTTTATCTTCGTTCTTACTTAGTGCTACCCGGTGTTTCTAAGAAAACAGTAAATTTTTTGAGATTTCGATGTACAGGTAGCCATTGAATCTATTTTAGAGCTTCTAATGAAAATGCAATAAAAACCACAGATTTGCTTCCAATTCATCCAAAATTCATCTGAATTTTTGAAAAATTGATCAATCGATTTCAAAGTATAAAATAGATTCGATTCATTCTTTCCTAAAAAAATGCTGCAGATAGCATTAAGCGTGTTTTTCGTCTTTTCTTAGAGCCACTACCTATGTGAGATATGGAAATGTTGGTTTAATTAACATTTATCTCAGGGTTGATATATTTTATCTCGTATGCCAATTTCATTGTCTGAGAAGATCCCTAAAGTTCTCCCACTGTGTTCGTTCAGGATCGCTTTGGGCGGTAGAGCACCCAATTGAAGAAGCAAAAGAGGTAATGTCTGAAACTCGATCATCTGGCTGAGGATGGGTGCTAAGGAACGGAACCTCCACACCGCTTTCTCCTCTCGCAATTAATTTTTCAAAAAAAGAAGCTGCTCCATTACAAGCATATTGAGTATCTGATAAATACCTCACGGAAAATTCATCCGATTCTCTTTCAGCATCTCTACTAAATTCTAGTGATCCTAAACCAGCCAATGATCTAGCAATTTCTTGAATTGTTTCTGACTGTTCTCCTGTCAGTACCGCCAGTAAACCAGCAATGGTATATTGTCGCTGAAGTTGCTTTGAGCTATGCCTTTGATCAGAGTGTGCTACTTCATGACCTAGGACTCCCGCCAAATCATCCTGCTGATCCAGAAAAAAAATCAAACCAGTGTAAACATAAATCTGACCACCAGGAGTAGCAAAAGCATTAAGCGTTTGATCATCATCAATGATATGAATCTGCCATGGAAATTCGTCACGATAGGTAACTTCATCAGATGCCAGAATTTCATTCATCATGGATTCTAAATATTGATAGGCATCTTCATACGCTTGTTTTTCATTTCTATCAAGCAATGGGTACTGTTCTGGATTTTCAGCGATTTCTCTAGCAACCTGTTGTCCTAAATCGATATCGTTTTGAATGGAAAAAAGTAAGAAATCACCATTATTGTCACACGATGAAAAACTCCAGAATGAAAATAGGAGTAATATGAATACGGATGTCTTGATAGGCTTCATCTACGGTAAAATTTCCAATGTCTTTTGTTTATCCTTATTTAATTGTTTTCTCAGCTGATCCAGAGAATTAAATTTCTGTTCTTCTCTGATAAATTCAATAAATTCAATTGTAAGCAACTCCCCATATAACTCTTCATCAAAATTAAATAAATGAACCTCTATGCTTCTTTGAGATCCCTCTAAAGTGGGACGAAAGCCGATATTTAGCATCCCCAGGTATTCATGAAAAGACCTTCGGACCCTCACGGCGTACACTCCGTCTCTTGGTAGCAGTTTAAATGTTTCCTTAATCTGAACATTTGCTGTAGGAAAGCCAATAGACCTTCCTTTTTTCTCTCCATGAACCACCTTTCCTTCGATACTATAGTTTCTTCCCAACAATGTATTAGCTAGAGCTATCTTTCCAATGTATAATGCGTTTCTGATTTTAGTAGAACTAACGCCAATATTATCAATATCTTGTCTTGGAATTTCCACTACTGAAAAACCATATAAGTCTGATTTATTTTGAAGAAAATCTATGTTCCCTTCACGTTTATTTCCAAAATGATGGTCATAGCCAATGAATAATTTTTTGGTGCCTATTTTATCAATTAAAATATTACTTAAGAATTGTTCTGCTGATAAATGAGAAAACTCCGAAGTAAAGGTGAGCTTGATGACGTAGTCAAAACCGATCTTATCAATAAGCCTTTTTTTTTCGATGAAAGTTGAAAGTAATTTTAAGGAATTATCATTGGGACGAAGAATGAACCTAGGATGAGGCCAGAAGGTGATTAGAATACTCTTTCCCTTATTTGATACTGCTGCATCCACTACCTTACTCAAAACGATTTGATGCCCTCTGTGTACTCCATCGAAAGTACCAATGGTGACTACCGAAAAGTCTGGTTTTTTAAATGATGTCAGATTATCTACTACCTTCATTATGTTGCTGGATGATCTCCTTCAAACAAAAAGCGTCTTCAAGTTTATACGTTCCAATCCTGGTTCGAACTAATTTTTTTAGATATGCTCCAACACCTAATTCCTTCCCAAAATCATTAGCTAAGCTGCGAACATAGGTTCCCTTGCTACACGTTACTTTGAAGCGTACTTCCGGCAAATTATCTAGCTCAATCTTAAATTCATTAATCACTATTTTTCGAGGCAAAATATTAACCTCTTTGTTTTTTCTTGCCTTTTTGTATGCCCGTTCTCCACCTATTTTGATTGCAGAATGGGCCGGCGGTAATTGCTCAATCTCACCAATGAATTTTATGCGTGCCTTTTCGAAATCCAATCTTTCGATATTCTTCCAGGAGATGTCTTCAGAATCAAAGTCAGTTTCTAAATCGAATGAAGGCGTAGTTCTCCCAATTTCAATCACTCCCGTGTAAGTCTTATTCAAACCCTGAAGTTCGTGAAGTTTTTTAGTGAATTTTCCAGTACCAATGATGAGCAGTCCAGTGGCTAACGGATCAAGTGTACCGGCGTGCCCTATTTTCTTAACTTTCAAAACATTCCGTAGCTTTCTTACCACATCGAAAGAGGTCCAATTCACTGGTTTTTTAACAAACAACAAACGTCCCTCTTCATAAGAATTTTCCACTATAGACCGGAAATAATGGCGATCAGGCCAACAATAAAACAGTAAATGGCAAAATGGGTTAATTTTTCCCTTTCGATGATTTTGATCATCCATTTGCACGCAAGAAAACCTGAGATAAAAGCTGCTAAAAAACCAATAATGAGAGGAAAAGCTCCAATTTGATGAATAGAGGGATCCTCTACATAATATTTTAGCTGTAAGAGACTTGCCCCGAAAATGGGTAAGATTACCATTAAAAACGAAAACTTTGCGGCTTTATCTCTTTCAACTCCTAAAATCAGCGCTGTTGAAATAGTTGCTCCTGATCTTGATATTCCTGGTAGAACCGCAACTGATTGGGCCATGCCTATAATTAATGCTGAGAAAAGACCTACAGACTTAACCCCATTTTTTTTATAATGAGCAAATAGTAAAAGGCCTCCAGTAATCAGCAAAGCTGAACCAACGAGTAAGAGATCTCCCCTGAAAAAAGCCTCAATCCAATCTTTAAAAAATAACCCTGCAATAGAAACGGGCAACATAGATACTAATAGCAAAAGAATGAAACGAGTAGACTCATTTGGTTGGAACTTTAATATATCCAAAACCAATTTTACGATATATGTTCTGAAAACCAGCATAGTGGCAAGTGCGGTTGCTAAATGTACTACTATAGCGAAAAGTAAATTCCCATTGGCATCCACACGCAGAAGTATTGATCCAATTTCTAAATGACCACTACTGCTAACCGGTAAAAATTCTGTAAGACCTTGGACGATACCTAAGATAAGTGCTTCAATCCAGTTCATTCAGGATTGCCCTTAGTTTTAGGTTTATAAAAGATTGCTATAAATTCAATGATAAACCCAAGCATAACCACAACGGGTCCGAGCGTCAGGCCCGTGAATCCGAAACCATATGGCTCTGAATCCATAGTCATGAAAATAAAACCAAGAATAAGAACTAAAATGCCAAAAACCATAATAAAATAGTTTCTTTTTGCAAATGCAAGTTTTCTTTTATCTGACATATATCTAATAAAGTTCGTCCAAAGACATTTTTAAATATTTTTTTATTGCTCTCAAAGAACTCAAGTATCCAACGACTATACCTAGCAGGAGAATTAAACCAAAAAGAATTGTGAACCCTCTTATATCCTGCAAATCTTTCAGCCCTTTAACTGCTTCATTCATGTAAACTGTAAACCCGTAAATTAGTCCACACGCCAATATTCCTGCCATAAACCCGTACAAAATAGATCTTATAAGAAATGGTTTTTGTATGAAGGATGCAGTAGCACCTACTAGTTGCATACTACGTATCAGAAAACGTTGAGAAAATAACGCTAACTTGATTGTATTGTTGATCAAAATAATAACAATAAGCAAAGCAAAAACGGCCACTGAAAATAGAATTATCCCAATTCTTGTCATATTTTCATGGATACTTTCTATCAAACTTTCTTCATAATTTAATTCAAATACCCCTATCATTTTTTCTACTTCGGACTTAATATTAGCCAGACTATCTGATGACTGATACCTTCCGTATATTTTCACAGAAAACAAATCTCTAAGAGGATTGTCTCCTAAAAACTCTTTAAAATCTTCTCCGGTATCCTCAATAAATTGTTGAGCAGCTTTTTCTTTTGAAATAAATGAAATTTGAGGTTTATTGTCCTTAACAAGTGTGTAGGGTTTTGAAGCTAGAACTGTATGAATTTTATTGATGTCAGATAGTGAAATGTTTTTATTCAAATAAATCTGAATCTCTACACTTTCTTGGATTTTTGCGCCTAAACTCGAACTATGAAGTAATATCCAACCGATAAATCCGAGTACACTTAAAGCAAGTGTCAAACTAAAGACGACACTTGCAAAAGGATAACTACCTAATTTGCGTTTCTTTCTGACCTTCTTTTCTTCCATAAAGAAACGAAGATAGTACAAAGTATTATGTGTTTATTAATGACTATTTGTTTTGTCGAAGCATTGTTAACTCTTCTATAACCTCAACATCAGTCACTTCAGGTAAAGCAGTTAGTTTGTCTGTAACGCCGACTCTGTAGAATTTTTCCAAATATTTAACGTAGATCCTCCGGCCATTCGCACTGTTAATTTCAAGGATTTCGTAAGGCGCTTTATCGAAGTCACCACTTAAAAACAGTTTTCCATCATAATATTTGTACTTTATTTTCAGGGTCTTTGTGTTTTCGTGATCAACAGTCATAGATCCAGTAGCTAAATCAGAATCAGATTTTTTCGGGAGGTTGTCCAGGGAAGAAGTTTTTAATGCCTCATCATCTTTAATATCGTTTGCCTCTGGTGCGTTGAAAGTAAGACTGAATGGTTTGGTTTTAATTTTATTGATGTCCACGGCCTCTGATTCTGGTGGAATCTCTTTCGCGGATTCAGCGGATTTTTTAACAGTGTCAAGAGTATGATCTATTTTAGAAACCATTTGTTCAGCTGACGTTATAGCCGGAACAATCTTCCAATTCAGATCTACTTTGGACTCATTTGGTGCATCAATAACAACCCTCTGATTTTCTGAATTAGCTAGCTCTGGCTCTGTAACTAAATATATTCCGACACCAACAAGTGTGACAAGAGCTACTCCTCCCATTGATTTTAAAAACGTTGGTTGCTGAATATGTTCAAACCATCTAGGGCTTACATCAATTGCATTTAAATCTGCCTTAAGTTGCGCTTTTCTGTAGTCTTTCAAACCTGTTATAATTTCACTTTGAAAATTACTTTCAGCCTGAAGAGAAGGATCACCAGCTAGCTCTTCTTCGAACAATTTGGCTTCCTTATGATTCATTCGACCGGAATGATAAAGATCTATTTTTTCTTGTAGAAGGTTATTCATTAATCAAAAAAATCCTCCGTTGAATATCGTTTTTTTATCAGCGTATCTAGTTTCTTCTTGCATTTATACTTTTTAGTTTTTGCTGTGTCAGTGTTTGCAAAATTCAATTTCCTGGCGATGTCTTGCATGGTCATTCCATCGAAATAATAATGAGTTAATACTTTTTTGCATACATCGCCCAGCTGTTCTATACATTCTTGTACAATTTTGAGTCTTTCTTGGGCTTCATGCTGTTGATAATATTTACCATCTATTTCTTCAGAACTTATCCTGCTTTTTCGATCTAGTTCTTTTCTCCAATGATTTAGGCATATGCTATATAAATAGGTACTAATCTTAGAAGTCAAAACCAAATCTCCTTTGACAGCCTTTTGCCAAAAAGCAAGTAATGCTTCTTGGTAAACATCTTTAGCCTCTTGTTCAGTACCATTATTATTCAATACAACCCGTGTCATCATCTGATAGTGTTTTCTATACAGATAACCTAATACAATTTCATCACCTTGGCTGATTCGCTTTAGAATCTCACTATCTTTCATACACCCAGCTTTACCTTTATACGCTCAACATCGCATAAGTAACCTTACCGATAAAAAATGTTAAGTTGCCATTATAAATTTATATTACCCTCCAGAGTATTAAACTAAATTTAAAAGAAAATCTCTGATTATGAGTTTTCAGGGCTGTTTTTAGATGACTTTGAAAAATAGCCCACTTCACTGTTTTAATATCATAATTGTAGTTATCTAATTTCCAGATCCCTTTCCGCAGTACTTTTTCTTCCAGTCTTCATCACGTTAACTAGTCATACAATATTTTGATGTTTTGGTATAGACCTTTAGTCCTCCTTTTTTCTTGCCATTAAATAAGATAGATGTCTGTACATACGAAAACACCTACCAATAAGGTGAAGGACAATTATTCGCTCTCCTGCACTTAATTGCATTTAATCGATATTTTTGATAGTCTATATTGATTGATCTTAAAAATACGAAAAATACAACTATTTATTTTATGGTCAGTACGATTTTGAAAGCGCTGTCAATTTCATGTGATTAACTTTAATGAAACTTAAGCTAACCAAATCAAAAGTGTATGAAGAGAAGAAATTTCATTCAGCTTAGTGCTATCACCGGGACAGTTCCACTTTTAGGAATGAAGGCGTGTGCGCCATCAACTACGAGCGATGGAAATCAAAAAGAAAAAAAAGAGGAGATGTTTGAACTGGAAGAGTGGACTGTACCGCAACTTCAGGTGGCAATGGAATCTGGAAAATATACCTCGAGGAAAATATGTGAGCTTTATTTAGCACGTATTGAGGAAAAAGATCAATCTGAAAATGGGTTGAATAGCATACTGGAAGTTAATCCAGATGCATTGGCCATTGCAGACCAGTTGGATGCGGAACGAAATGAAGGAAACGTCAGAGGCCCCCTGCATGGAATTCCTGTAATGATCAAAGACAATATTGATACGGGAGATCAGATGATGACCACAGCCGGATCTTTGGCTTTAGTGGGCAGTAAAGCCCCTGATGACGCTTTTATTGTAAAAAAACTCAGGGAAGCTGGTATGGTGCTGTTAGGGAAAACTAATTTAAGCGAGTGGGCAAATTTCAGATCTTCCAGGTCTTCTAGCGGTTGGAGTGGAAGAGGAAGGCAAACATCCAATCCATATGCCTTAGATAGGAATCCATGTGGATCAAGCTCAGGATCAGGCGCTGCAGTATCCGCAAACATGTGCGCCGTCACTATTGGTACAGAGACTAATGGTTCTATCGTATGTCCATCCTCTATCAATGGAGTAGTAGGGATTAAACCAACGGTTGGCCTTTGGAGTAGAGACGGCATTATCCCAATTTCTGAAACCCAGGATACAGCAGGACCCATGGCAAGAACAGTAACGGATGCTGCTATTGTGTTAGGGGCGTGTGTAGGTGTCGATAAAAATGACAAAAGAACATCAGAAAATGAAGGGAACTATTACGCAGACTATACTCAATTTTTAGATGAGAATGCGCTTGAAGGGAAAAGGCTTGGTTTAATCAAAGATGCATTTGGCTCGCATGAAAAGTCAGATGAGGTATTGGAAAAAACCATTGGGGCATTGGAATCTAAAGGTGCAGAAGTAATTAAAGAGGTAGAAATTTGGGATAGGTCGGAGTTTGATGGGACTGGAGATGTATTGTATTATGAATTTAAAGACGGCTTGAATAAGTACTTGGCCTCTAGACCAGATTTACAAGTTAAAACATTAGAAGACGTCATACAATTTAATAAAGATAATGCAAGCGATGAAATGCCCTATTTTCTACAGGAACGAATGGATCAATCTCAAGCACTTGGCTCATTGGAAGAGCCAGAGTATAAAGATGCGCTCGCTAAAATGCTCAAAGTAGCTAGGAATAATTATAATAAGAAACTTGAAGAACTCAATTTAGATGCGTTCATGGCGCTGACTGCAGGTCCAGCGTGGAAGACAGATCCTTTATTGGGAGATAATTTTAGAGGTGGTGTAAGTAGTTCCACTCCTGCAGCAAGATCCGGCTATCCAAATATTACAGTACCTGCAGGTTATATATATGGATTGCCAGTTGGGGTTTCTTTTTTCAGTGGTAAATATCAAGAACCCAAAATCATAAGCATTGCCTATGCTTTTGAGCAAGCTACCAAAGTGAGAAAAGCTCCAAAGTTGTTGCCTACTGTAGATTTAGGATGATTAAAAAGATATTAAAATTTTTTGGTTGGCTTCTGCTGATTGTCATTGTTGTTGGTTTTCTGGCATATTTAATCATTAATGAACCCAGACCAACTGGTACCCAAGGTGATAGAGCTGAAATGCTTGCAGACGAAATGCTGAATTCTTTAAATAAAAAAGCTTACGATTCTATAGAATACATTGAATTTACATTTTTAGGATTACACAGTTTCCAATGGAACAAAAAAGCGAATAATGTAACTGTGCGCTGGGATGATAATGAAGTATATCTTGATTTGAATCAAAAACCTGAGGATTATACCATGCAAGAGTTCAAAGCTTACAAGTATTTCGTGAATGACTCTTTTTGGTTAGTGGCTCCATTTAAAGTGAGGGATCAGGGAGTAGTTCGCTCTTTTGTGAATCTGAAAGAAGGGAGAGGCTTACTGGTTACCTATACGATCGGCGGTGTAACACCAGGGGATACTTACCTATGGATTGTTGACGATATGGGATTCCCTACTGCCTGGAAACTATGGACCTCTAATGTTCCTGTAGGTGGCCTAAAATTTACTTGGGGTAATTGGATTAGACTCCAAGATGCATTTTTCTCAACCCTTCATCAAAGCATAATCCTCGATTTGGATATTACAAATCTGAAAGTTGATTAACTAAAAGGGTCTACAATACCTCGTCTATTTTAATGCCTAGTTTTTGTATCTCATCCCAAAATCCAGGATAAGATTTATGAACTACATAAGGTTTGTTTATAGTCACATCCATCAGTAGGCATAAAGGAGCAAATGCCATGGCCATTCGATGGTCTTCGTAAGTATCTATTTCTATCACTTGGGGTAACTGATCACTTGGTTTCAATACCCACTTTTTTGTGCTTTCCCGTAGTACCGCCCCTAATTTGGAAAGCTCTATTTTCATTGCTTGAATTCTGTCTGTTTCTTTAATCCTTAAGCTTTCCAAACCTGTCATGTTTAGAGTAATCCCCGAAACAGCAGCAGCAGTCATAACAGTTTGTGCCAGATCAGGAAAGTCTTTAAAGTCGATATGTAGTGATTTGTCTTTTGTTTCTGTTTTTTGGAGCCTTAGTTCTTCGGATTCAAATCGGGAGCTTACTCCAAAGTGGCGCATAATTTCTGCTATTGCCCGGTCTCCCTGCGAAGAGCGTAACTTTAACCTAGGTAAGCTTATGGAACTTTTTTTACAAGATAAGGCCATAAAACTGTACCAATAGCTTGCTCCTGACCAATCTCCTTCAATTGAGTGTGTGGTAGCTAGATACTTTTTCGATGGAATTTTTATTTTGTTATCGTCAAATTTGGATTCTACTCCAAACTCTTGCATAATATGCTGAGTGAGTTCAATGTAAGGTTTGCTAAATACCTCAGTAGTGAGTTCAATGAAAAGTCCTTTAGGCAAGCATGGACCTATCATCATTAAAGCGCTGATGTACTGACTACTTATGTTTCCGGGAATTTTAATATGATCTGTTTTTTGAGTGGTTAGCTTATGAATTTTTAGAGGTGGGAATCCATCCTTTTCTAAATACTCAATGGTGGCGCCCAATTTTCTCAATGCATCAACTAGCGGCCCAATAGGTCGTTTTTTCATCCGATCAGTACCTGTAATAGTTTGGCCTGAACCTACCACTGAAAGGAAAGCAGTTAAGAATCGCATAGTGGTGCCAGCGTCCTTCACATCCCATTTATCACTTGGTGACTCAAGCAAAACCTTCATTGTTTTGGTATCCCTTGCATTGGAAAGGTACAATAACTTGCCTTTGTTGCGAGAGAGGGCATTGACCATGAGAGCACGATTACTTTCACTTTTAGATGATTCGAGTTTTATTATTCCTGTTAGTCTGTTAGAATACTTTTTTAATCGATATTTCAATTTTTTCAATTTTTGGCATCAACCTTGGGTTGATGTTAACGTTACTAAATCGTTATAATATGTTATATACAAAAACTATAGAGACAATTTTAGCATCACTAGTACTAGGATTTATTGCCTTCTTATTTACATCGCCTAAAAAAATAATCAAAAGAAAAAATGCTGGCATTGTTAAAACGAAAGAAGTCGATTCTAGCCAAGATCAAAACCTTTTTATTTAGCATAATACGATAGGCTATTTTTGATGTATTCTATGCTTACAGTCTGATCATGAATGCAGGAGCCAATTTTTTCCAAAAGCGAAAAACTTATTTTTCCATTCATATTCTTTTTGTCTTGCTTTAAAAAAGTGACCAATGCTTCATAGTTTGGTAATGCATTAGGCAGAGAGAATCTTGATTTGATATGTTGGTTGATTTCTTTGTGCTCTTCGATTGAAATCATGTTTAATTGGAGTGAAAGGTGACTTTCTAAAATCATCCCTACTGCTACTGCTTCTCCATGCAATAAAGATTGATCAGAATTTAGAAAATAGCTTTCAATAGCATGTCCAAGCGTGTGTCCAAAATTCAATATTTTTCGCAGATCGTTTTCCATAGGATCTTTGGTTACGACTTGATTTTTGATATAAATCGATTTTGATATAATATCAGTCCATTCCAATTCATCAAATGACGTTGCATTCAAACTACCCCAATGGTTTTGATCATAGATAAGTGCATGTTTAATCACTTCAGCATAACCTGAGAGAAGCTGTCTTTTTGAAAGAGTACCTAAAAACTCTTTGTCTATTAGCACAGCGTAAGGATTCTGAAATACACCAATATGGTTTTTCAAACCTTGATAATCTATACCAAGCTTTCCACCAATACTTGCATCTACTTGAGATAGTAAAGTAGTAGGAATGTTGATGAATGCGATGCCTCTCTTAAAAGTTGAAGCAGCAAAACCTCCCATATCACCAATTACTCCACCCCCTAAATTAATCAGTACACTTCTTCTTGAAAAAGAAGCATCGGTAAGTTTCTTCCAAATTAGATTGCAGGTATGAAGATTTTTCTCTTGTTCACCGCTCTTGATTTCTACTAGAATATCGGGACGTAAATCAAGCTTATCAAGGCAATGTTCCTTCGTATTTTCATCCACCAACAATCCTATCTTATCTGGGTTAAGTTGTTTTAATAGTTCTTCAAGTTTCAATGAAACAGCATCTGTAATATGAACGTAGGTCGGAAGTTTCCTAGACATTGAGTTTATAAGCTTATCGTGTATCTCTCTTAGCTATCTTTGCGCATTGTTTCAAAATTATGCAATCAAAACCAATCAATTTTGATGATTCAAAAACTGCTTTTGCTTATAAAAGCACAACCGATCTGCGAAAATCTCATTTTGTATTTTCTATTATGGGTAAGCCATGGATGGTAGACCTAGGTACTTGGTTGACCAATTTTGCCCTATCAATCAAGTTACCCGTTAAAGGAATTATCAGATATACCTTATTTGATCAATTCTGTGGAGGAGAATCAATCATAGAATGTGGTGCTACCATTCAGCACCTAGGAAATGAAAACGTACATACCATCCTAGATTATTCTGTAGAAGGGTTAAAAAATGAAGATGGGTATAATGATGTAAAAAAAGAGGCGCTTAAAGTAGTAGATTATGCGAGTACGAATAATAATATCCCTTTTTGTGTTTTAAAACTTTCAGGACTTGGTCCTACAGAGCTCATGGCCAAAGCGCAAAATGATGAGAAGCTTTTTGAATTGGAAAAGACCAAGCTCTATTACTGCGAGCACCGTGTAGATGAAATTATATCTAAAGCCGCAGAAAAAGGGTTGATGGTAATGATTGATGCAGAAGAATCCTGGTTTCAAAATTTTATTGATGGCGTTGCCTATCGGATGATGGAAAAGTACAACAAAGAAAGGATTGTTGTATTCAATACCTATCAGCTTTATCGGCATGATGTGTTAGATCGGATGAAAAGAGGATTGAGTAGGGCTGAAAATGGAGATTATCACTTAGGCGTAAAATTGGTGCGGGGCGCATACATGGAAAAAGAAAGAGAACGAGCAGAAGAAATGGGTTATGAATCACCCATTCATGAAAAGAAAAAAGGCGTGGATGAAGACTACGATACTGCCCTTGAAATTTGCATTAAATGTATCGGTAGAGTAGGAGTATGTGTAGGTACCCACAATGAAGATTCCTGCAAGCATATGGTTCACTTAATGGATGAGTATGGAATTTCTCCCGGCGATAAGCGAATTTATTTTGCCCAACTTCTAGGAATGAGTGATAATATTTCTTTTAAGTTGGCAGGTCTTGGCTATAATGTTGCCAAGTATGTGCCTTACGGTCCGGTTGAAAAAGTACTTCCCTATCTTTTTAGGAGAGCCGAAGAGAATTCATCAATAGCAGGTCAAAGTAGAAGAGAGTATACGCTTGTCAAAAAGGAATTAAAAAGAAGAAAACAAGAAAAAAATAGCTAGCATGCAGCTTAGTGAACAAGAGATTCAACGAAGAAAGTCAAGAGAAGAATTAATGTCAATGGGCATCGATCCTTACCCGGCGGCTTCTTTTGATGTTACGATCAAAGCGGCTCATATCAAAAGAAATTTCGAAAGCAGACCGAACGACTATTCTACTGTCTCCCTCGCTGGGAGATTAATGTCTAGAAGAATCATGGGCTCTGCTTCTTTCGCAGAGATTCAAGATTCTTCCGGCCGCATTCAAATCTATATCCGAAGAGACGATATCTGCAAAGGAAAAGATAAGATACTTTACAATGAGGTCTTTAAAAAGAAAATGGATATTGGCGACATCATCGGGATTGAAGGATATGTCTTTAAAACTGAAGTAGGAGAAATATCGGTTCATGTCACTGATTTAATTCTTTTAGCCAAGTCATTGAAACCACTGCCGGTGGTAAAAGAAGTGACAGACGAGGATGGTAATAGAAAAGTATACGATGCATTCACTGATCCCGAACAACGTTATCGGCAGCGCTACTTGGATCTTATTGTTAACCCGGAAGTGCGTGAAATCTTTGTTCAGCGAACCAAATTAGTCAATTCTATTCGGGAATATTTAGCTGGTAAAGGTTATTTGGAAGTAGAGACACCCATTCTTCAACCGTTACATGGAGGGGCTGCGGCAAGACCTTTTAAAACGCACCACAATACACTAGATATGACCCTTTATTTGCGAATCGCCAATGAATTATACCTGAAAAGGCTAATTGTTGGGGGGTTTGATGGAGTATTCGAGTTTGCAAAAGACTTCCGAAATGAAGGGATGAGCAGGTTTCACAACCCAGAGTTTACTCAAGTAGAGTTATATGTGGCCTACAAAGACTATAACTGGATGATGGAGATCATGGAAGAAATGATTGAGAAGGTGGCGTTAGACTTACACGGTCATACAAAAGTACAGGTTGGAGAACATACCATAGATTTTAAACGACCTTGGAAGCGATTCACTATGTTTGAGGCAATCGAATACTTTACAGGGGTAGATCTCTCTGAGATGGAAGAAGTTGAGCTCCGCGAGGTTGCGGAGAAATTAGAGGTTCCTCTAGATGATAGTATGGCTAAGGGCAAGATTATTGATGAGATCTTCGGAGAGAAGTGTGAGCCGAATCTCATCCAGCCAACCTTTATTACGGACTATCCAATAGAAATGTCTCCTTTGACCAAAAAACATCGTTCCAAAGATGGCTTAGTAGAACGATTTGAGGCCATCTGTAATGGGAAAGAAATCATGAATTCCTACTCTGAGCTTAACGACCCAATCGATCAGCGGGAGCGATTTGAGGAACAATTAGAGCTTAGTAAAAGGGGAGATGATGAAGCAATGACTTTAGATGAAGATTTCATCAAAGCTCTAGAGTTTGGTATGCCACCTACAGCCGGAGTAGGGCTAGGAATTGATCGGTTGTCCATGATCATGACTAATTCTGATTCTATCCAAGATGTCTTGTTCTTTCCGCAAATGAGACCACAAGTAAAATCATGTATTACTGAACTTAGTGGAAACGAAAAAGAAGTTTTCGAGGTATTGGAAAAAAAAGGGAAAATGGATTTAAGAACATTGAAAGAATATTCTGGTCTTTCGAACAAGAAATGGGATAAAGCAATCAAAAGACTTACTCAAGATGGATATGCTAAAGTAAATAAAACAGATGAAGGACTATTTGTGGAGGTTATCTAGTGTGTGATTACTAAATAAATTAACTAGTTTTTCGCAACTCCTCAGATAGCTAGAGGTTAATTTACGGGAGAGCAACTCAGGCATATAGCCAATGTTATTACTTCCCGTTAGTCGGTCATAGAGAAAATCCCAAAAAGAGATGCCCAACTTTCTACACGTTTTTTTCAGGGAAGCAAAGGTGTCCCTGGCATTTCTTCCATTGGGGCTTCTGGTAGAACCACTGATTTTTTTTTTTTCACCTATTCTCTGATATCCCTTTCGCTCTGGTTACTGTGTAGCGGAGTGTGGCTGGATAGTTAAGGCAGATAAGCAGTTCTTCTTTGTACGTTTTGAGTTTGTCCAGTCCTTTTTTCAGGGCGATCCATTCGGTTTGCCCGTTGCAGAGGTGATCAAAATCGGCTTCGATGCGCTTTCGGGTGGTAGGGTGAGGGTGTTTTGAGTAGGTTT
>JBCDKO010000043.1:0-25192 GCA_038746525.1 Bacteroidota bacterium | reverse complement strand
CAAAGCAGGCAACAGCTTTCTCTTGATCTTGGCCCACAGCTACATCATGGCTCCTTGAGCCTATATCAATGCCTGCTGCATGTGGACGAATGACAGGCATACTTTCAAAATGGTTTTCTTTCATCGCATTTCATTTCATAGATTGATGAAATGCAGCCAAGGAAATGTATTTTTAACTAACATTATTCCATACGGGATCCCGCCAGCTGGCGGGTCACCAATTAATGTTTCAAAGCCCTATCTGCCAGCCACCGGATCAGGGTTTTACATTTTGTCCAGAATTCGGGTAGGGATACAACTTACCAAATTCATGTTACTATTCAGCCACTTGTATTTTTAATAAATATTCTGATCTTGTCCCTTCAAAGGAAATAATCTTTTGGAAACTCCATTAAATTCATCATACACCGAGCCAGATTTTAAATCTTCACCACACATCATAAAAGTACTTTCTGATCAAGTAATAACGCTGAAGGAAGAAAACGCGATGCTTCACTCAGAGATTGCTGCACTTAAAGCAAGACTC
The DNA here is from genome assembly GCA_038746525.1 of Bacteroidota bacterium. Taxonomy (GTDB): domain Bacteria; phylum Bacteroidota; class Bacteroidia; order Cytophagales; family Cyclobacteriaceae; genus Ekhidna. The sequence continues at coordinate 24,666 of JBCDKO010000043.1, read as the reverse complement.
AATAAGGATAGTCACAACAGTAGTAAGCCTCCTTCCTCAGACGGTTTAAAGAAAAAAGTAGTCCATCTTCGTAAGCCATCGGGTAAAAAGCCAGGCGGTCAACCTGGACATCAAGGCCATACCCTTCGCTATGAAGGGCCAGTAGATCATACGGTGTATTACCTGCCCGAATCCGTATGTGGTTGTGGGTTACCCTATGAAGTAACCAGCTCCCACACGCATTAGATGATGGATCTACCGGAGATCACCCCTGAGTTAACCGCTCATCATACCCATAGTTATCGTTGCCCTGGCTGTGGAGCTACAACGAATGGTCCTTCCTTTCAAGGTTCCCAGCTACAGTATGGCCCAAGGGTTAAAAGTCTGGCGATGTACCTTAAAAACTACCAGTTATTGCCCTATCATCGCATCAGGGAGTTTTTCCAAGACTACTTTCATTGCGCTATTTCGGTGGGCAGTCTGTTCAATTTTGAAAAGCAAGCCCAAAAGGATCTTTCCGGTTTTCAAGCCTGGGTCAACGCCAACTTGCAGGCTGGGGAAGTGCTCCATAGTGATGAGACCGGCCTTCGAGTAGCCGGGAAACTATATCGGATGCATGTGGTCAGCAATGAGCGATTTACCGCTTATCATCTGGATCGTAGTAGAGGCAAAGCAGCGATAGCACGCGCTGGGATCCTTCCTGATTATCAGGGCACGTTGGTGCATGACCGATTTGCTGCTTATTTTCGCTATGCCTGCGACCATGGGTTATGTAATGCCCATATCCTGCGAGAACTGATTTGATATCAAAGAAAAGGATCAGGTGAGCTGGGCTCAGCAAATGATCGAGCCAAGCAAAAAGTGGATCAAGGCCAGCCCATCGCCAAAAGCTACCTCACCCGAACCCAAAACAGGTTCAAGCAAATCGTTCGGCAAGAATTGGCAGCGTTAAAGGAAGAAGCAAAAGGGAAAAAACCCATAAGGGGCAAACCTAAAAGAAGTGAAGCCCACAACCTTTTATTAGCTCTGAACAACTATCATCGGGAAGTGCTGGATTTCCTTACCCATCCTGCGGTCCCATTTGATAACAATCAGGCTGAGAGCGATTTGCGAATGATTAAAACACAGCAGAAGATCTCCGGTTGCTTTCGAAGCACTCAAGCGGGTGAGGCTTTTGCCACCATTAGAGGTTTCGTGTCTACCTTGAAAAAACAGCGCACTAATCTCTTCGATGGATTCAACCTATTATTTCAATCCCCAGAATATCTCCTCGAGCAGCTTAATATGGCTGAATAGTAACAAATTCATAGGCTTTGCATGGCTGCTGGAAGAAGCTAGCTACTATATGTTACTTTACCAAAGTCTTAGAATCCGGGTTAAATTTTCTAAAAATTAAGTGTATCTCGTAAATCTACTATGTTGTAATCCTGCATTATTTCAAATTCGAAACATCTTTTATAGTTCAGGAAGGAATTTTTTGTCCGCCATGGGTGTTGTTTGCGACAAAAAATTTACGTTGAGTCAATAGTTCTCAAATTATACTGTTCCTACACCATTGATTTTGTAAGGTTTAGATTTCTGAAACTTGGATTCAATATATAAAATGAGGTGAGCATAAGGATTGAAAAGCGAATTTTTGTCAACTGCCAGATGAATCAGTTAGCTGCTGAGGTTTACGTGAATTCCATATGATCAATTGAATATAAACTACATACACATGAAAAAAGAAAAGGCGTGTCCAGAAATGGTACACGCCTAATCACCAACCTAACCTAAAAGAAAATCTTCAATAAATACTCAAAGAATAAACGCTTAAATAATTTTTTATTGTTATTGCCTTGTGCTTGTTTATACCCATGTTAGCGTGAGAAAGTTGCAATCAATCTTTGAAATAGTGTAGTACTTAGACGAATTGATAATATTCTTCTATCAAATGAAGAAACAGACATTCACCAAAATGCTCTATTCGAAATTTAATCACGAGCTATTCATGAGACCATAACGTTTAATTTTGCGAGTTGAAAAATAATAAGAAGTGAATCCAAAAGAGCTACTATCAATTTATCGAGAGAGCGTCAACATAGAGGCCATTGCCAAGATATTAAAGAAAAACAGGGTTTTCCGACTAAAAGGAATAGCAGGTAGTTTCGACTCGCTTTTAATTTCTTCTTTGGTATCAAAAAATGGAGGCATTCACCTGATTATACTTCATGATAAAGAGGAGGCATCATATTTTCAAAATGATCTATCTAACTTTTTGGAAAATGAGCATGTTCTTTTTCCCTCATCCTACAAAAAGCCTTATCAATACGAAGAAATTGAAAACGCTAATATTCTTCAACGGGCTGAAGCGCTTCAAAGCATAAATGAGAAAGAGAAGTTGGTAATTGTGACCTATCCTGAAGCATTATCTGAAAAAGTGATAAATAAAAGATCGTTAGTTTCCAATACATTCTTGGCTAATAAAGGGGATCAAATTGATATTGAATTTCTTTCTGATCTTTTGTTGACATATGGTTTTGAAAAAACAGATTTTGTATATGACCCCGGACAATTTTCGGTTCGAGGAGGCATTATTGATGTTTATTCTTATGCGACAGATAAGCCTTATCGTCTTGAACTTTTCAATGATGAGATTGAAACGATTAAAACATTTGATCCTGAAAGTCAGCTTTCAAATCAAGAATTAGATGGAATTTCGCTCATTCCAAATATTCAAACAAAGCTCATAAGTGAAGAAAGACAGTCATTTCTTGAGTACATTTCAGAAAGTACCACTGTTTGGATAAAAGATTATGAGCAGTCACTGGACATTATAGATAAGTCATTCCAAAAAGTAAAAGAACAATTTGAAGTCATCAAAGAGATGAGCGGAGATGCTAAGCTAATCACCTCCCCTGACCGACTTTTTGAGACACAAGAATCCTTCTCCAAGTCCTTTCAAAAGTTTAAGGTTGCAGAGTTTGGTCAGCGATTCTTTTTTAAGGCAGAGGAAGAATTTACTTTAGCAATTCGTCCACAACCAACTTTCCATAAAAACTTCTCCTTACTAGCCGATAACCTCAAAGAACTGCAGCGTGGAGGCTATAAAAAATTTATCGCCGCTGAATCATTCAAACAAATAGAACGACTCAATACTATATTTGAAGAGGTTGATTCTGATATTCAATTTGATGGTATTATAGCCTCACTGAAAGCAGGATTTATAGATGATGACTATCAAATAAGCTGTTATACAGACCATCAGATATTTGATCGTTTTCATCATTACAGTGGAAAAAAGAAATTCGCTAAATCAAAGGCGTTAACACTCAAAGAGCTTAGAACGCTTCAGCCTGGCGATTTCGTGGTTCACATAGATTATGGGGTAGGCAGGTTTGCCGGACTTGATGCTGTTGACGTTGGTGGAAACAAGCAAGAAGCTCTTCGCTTAGTATATCGAGATGATGACCTTTTATATGTCAGTCTTCACGCTCTTCATAAAATTTCTAAGTATTCTGGAAAAGAGGGCGAGCCTCCTTCGATTAACAAACTAGGCTCACCTGAATGGGAGAACAAGAAAAAGAAGGTCAAGAAAAAAGTTAAGGATATTGCTAAAGACCTTATTGATCTTTACGCAAAAAGAAAGGCAGCTAAAGGTTATTCTTTTCCATCTGATGATTATTTGCAAGCAGAGTTGGAATCTTCTTTTATGTATCAAGACACCCCCGACCAATCCATTGCTACGGCTGATGTAAAAGCAGATATGGAGCAAGCGCACCCCATGGATCGTTTAATTTGTGGAGATGTGGGTTTTGGAAAAACAGAGATTGCCATTAGAGCAGCGTTTAAAGCGGTAAATGCTGGCAAGCAGGTAGCTATTCTTGTGCCTACAACCATACTGGCCATGCAACATTATCGGACCTTTTCGTCTCGTCTTGAAAATATGCCTGTAGGCATTGATTATATCAATAGGTTTAAAACCTCCGGACAGATTGCTGAAATCAAGAAAAAAGTTAAGGAAGGAACGATCGATATCTTGATTGGAACACACAGGATAATCAATAAAGACATAGAGTTTAAGGATATCGGTTTAATGATCATTGATGAAGAGCAAAAATTTGGTGTAAAAGTCAAGGAAAGGCTTAAAAACATGCGCGTAAATGTAGATGCACTCACACTAACAGCAACCCCGATACCAAGAACGTTACACTTTTCACTCATGGGCGCACGTGATTTATCCATTATTTCTACTCCACCACCAAACCGAAGACCTGTAACGACAGAACTACATACATTCAATAAAGAAGTGATTCGCGACGCGGTGAGTCACGAATTGAGGAGAGGAGGACAAGTGTTTATGGTACACAACAAAGTCAGCGATATCGAGCAAATGGGAAATCTTATTTTCAAATTGGTTCCTGATGCACAAATTGGTATCGCACATGGTCAAATGGATGGTGCCCAACTTGAAAAAGTAATGCTAAAATTCATAGAAGGGACGTACGATGTACTCGTTTCAACTAATATAATAGAAAGCGGATTGGATATCCCCAATGCCAATACAATCATTATCAATAATGCACACATGTTTGGTTTGTCGGATCTTCACCAAATGAGAGGTAGAGTTGGGAGATCTAACACAAAAGCTTATTGTTTCATACTCACTCCCCCTGTTTCTGTACTTACAAGTGATGCAAGAAAGAGGCTTAACACCTTGGAAGAATTTTCCGAATTAGGGGATGGTTTTAAAGTAGCTATGCGTGATTTAGACATCAGGGGCGCAGGGAACTTATTGGGGGCAGAGCAAAGTGGTTTTATCAACGATATTGGATTTGATATGTACCACAAAATTTTAGATGAAGCTATCCAAGAACTAAAAGGAGAAGAATACAAAGAACTTTTCGAAAATGATCTTTTGAAGAATAAAGAAGCACTAGACAAAATAGTGGAAGATTGCAATATTGAAACAGATTTTGAGGCACTAATCCCTGAGGATTATGTTAGCAATATTTCCGAGAGATTAGCACTTTATACACAACTTGATGATTTAAAATCTGAAAAAAAGCTTTCGGACTTTATCCATATGATGAAAGATAGATTCGGGCCTATTCCTCATGGGGTCAACAATCTCATCGAAACAGTGAAGCTACGATGGAAAGCTATTGAAATCGGTTTTGAAAAAATTACGATTAAAGGAGGAAAAATGAGATGCTACATCTCAGATAGAAAACCACAAGAGTATTACCAATCCGAAAGATTCGGAAACGTACTTTCTTACGTCAAAAACCACTCTAAAAATAGTAATATGAAAGAAATTAAAAATAAGTTGTTGATTAGCGTGGAAGAAATTAATTCTATCAAATCTGCCGGATTAGCTATCAACGAGATGCATTCGCCGCTAGTGGAAATATAATCCCTATTAGGACGCAATAAAAGCGATGGTAATTCATTAAAGAAATAGGATTAAATCTAAAATACTTTCGCAGTATGTGGGTTTTATAAATATTTGTGTTTAGTTAGTGTGTTGAAATGTTTCAAACAAATTCAAATTGGTGTTATGAAGAATTATGCGAGAATTGTCAGAAGTGCCAGCTATCTGATCGTAGTTGCACTTTTTTTAAGTGCGTGTAGTAGAGGTGGAAAACCATCTGCTCAATATCCAGGAAATTACAGTAGCGCTACCGGATATGCTTTCAATGAAGAAGGTGGCTTTCAAGTTAGTGAATTCAGTGGACAGCCCGATGGTCCAAACCTGATTTTCATAGAGGGAGGAAGAACGGTCTTAGGTTCTTTTGAAGAAGATGTAATGAATACTCGTGATAATCTTGAGAGGGCAGTGACTGTTGCATCTTTCTACATGGACGAAACAGAGGTAGCCAATATTCATTGGTTAGAATATGAATTTTATATCAAACAAGACTCTGATGAGTACTATTGGAGAAATAATCTGCCCGATACTACTGTTTGGGCCAAAGACCTTGCCTATAATGATCCTTACGTTACAAGCTACTACAGGTATCCAGGCTTCCGTTATTTTCCTGTTGTAGGAATAAATTGGAGACAAGCAGTGAATTATTGTAAGTGGAGAACCACTGTGGTAAACTTAAAACTCGCTGAAGATGCCGGGTTTCTCGATCCCATTGCCTCTGGTGAAGATGCATTCGCTGGTGCAGAAGGTGGTGAACTTAGCTCCTCAGTTGGCTCTGTTCCTGGCCTTACATCCGGCGTAACGCTTCCTGGCTACAGGCTTCCCACTGAAGCCGAGTGGGAATATGCCGCACAGGCCCTGATAGGAACACAATGGCTTGATGAAAACCAAACACACAGAAGGCTTTACCCATGGGATGGACATGCGCTAAGAAATCCTTACGGTAAGAACATGGGTTTCTTCCTGGCAAACTTTAAAAGAGGAAACGGTGATTATGCAGGCATAGCTGGCAAGCTTAATGATGGTGCAATGATCACTACATACATTTACGATTACCCTCCGAATGACTTTGGCCTTTACAACATGGCTGGAAATGTCAACGAATGGGTACAGGACGTCTATAGACCGCTTTCTTTCCGGGATATGGATGATCTTAATCCAGCCAGAAGAGACGCAATTTTAGATCCAGAAGAAGGTTATGATGGAGATTATACGTTTATTGGCAATGAAGCAGGCTATAGTGAAGAAGAATGGGTAGAAGTATCTGGGCTTCAAAAATCCTACAGCGCAGATAATCCTCCGATCAAAAGATTGAGAGTATATAAGGGTGGTTCTTGGAACGATGTTGCTTATTGGATGTCACCAGGAACCAGAAGATACCTTTTTGAGGATTCCGCGACTTCTACTATTGGATTTAGATGTGCGATGATTAGAGCAGGTTCTAATTTCTAAAAAAATTTTTCTTATACATTTTTCTGAGGCTGTTTCCGATAAAACAGCCTTTTTATTTGCTTCTTGCTATTGCTGCAATATGGATCTATTGGCTTCAAATTAGGCGATTTCTTAGAGACACTAACTATACATGCCTTTCACGATTCCATTTACTTTCTACTGTAGTTCGGAGCCTCTCTAGTGATGTGAATATCGTGCGGATGGCTTTCTACTACGCCAGCCGCGGAGATCTTTACAAACCTGGCTTCTTGTAAGGCTTCAATGGTTCCGGCTCCGCAATAACCCATACCTGCTCTCAGACCACCTACCATCTGGTAGAGTACTTCTTGCACCATGCCTTTAAAAGGAACCCTTCCAACAATCCCTTCGGGAACCAATTTCTTTATGTCATCCTCAGCATCCTGGAAGTAGCGATCCTTAGAGCCTTCTTCCATGGCTTCCATCGAGCCCATACCTCGATAAGATTTAAATTTTCTTCCTTCATAAAGGATCACTTCACCTGGTGCTTCCTCAGTACCAGCAAGCAAAGAACCAATCATAACTGTATTTGCCCCTCCTGATATTGCTTTTACAACATCACCGGAAAATCTTATGCCTCCATCTGCAATGACTGGAACACCGGTACTTTTAACTGCTTTGGCAGATTCATAAACGGCTGAAAGCTGAGGTACCCCGACTCCTGCAATCACTCGGGTAGTGCATATGCTTCCTGGACCTACTCCTACTTTAATCGCATCTGCTCCTGCTTCAGCAAGCGCAATTGCAGCCTCAGCCGTAGCAATATTTCCAACGATCAGCTCTAGATCAGGGAACGTTTTTTTCACCCGCTTAGCCGTATCGATAACACCTTTTGAATGACCATGAGCCGTATCAATAGAAACCAGATCCGCACCTGCTTTTACCAATGCTACTATCCGATCTTCAATATCCACTGTAACACCAACAGCAGCTCCAACACGTAATCGACCATATTCATCCTTACAAGCATTGGGACGGTCCTTGTTTTTCAAAATATCTTTGTAGGTAATCAGTCCCGTAAGTTTATTATCTTTATCTACTATGGGAAGTTTTTCAATCTTGTACTCTTGAAGAATTGCTTCCGCCTCATTTAGGCCTACTTCGGCAGTCGCAGTGATGAGATTTTCTTTTGTCATGATCTCTATGACCGGACGCTTCATTCCTTTTTCAAATCGAAGATCCCGATTGGTTACGATTCCAATGAGTTTGTTGTCTTTATCTACAACCGGAATACCACCTATTTTATTTTCCTCCATAATGGCTTCAGCATCTCTCACTTGAGCATCAATATGCAGTGTAATTGGATCCAGGATCATTCCGCTCTGCGAGCGCTTGACTTTACGGACTTGGATCGCCTGTTTTTCGATGGACATGTTTTTATGAATGATGCCTATTCCTCCCTCAAGTGCCATCGCAATAGCGAGTTTAGCTTCTGTAACGGTGTCCATTGCTGCAGAGACCAAAGGAATATTCAAACGAATATTTCGTGTAATATGAGAAGAGGTGTCCGTGTCTCTTGGCAATACTTCCGAATAACCTGGAAGAAGAAGCACATCATCGTAAGTAAGTGCTTCGAAAAGGAATTTGTCGTTGTGGATCATAGCAAATAAAGCAGAACTAAAACTGTTATTTGCCGTGTAAAATTACTTAGCATTTATTAGATAACCTTTAATTAATTTTAAATGTGATCCAGCTAACTAATATCATTCTCATATGTTCTTAGGTGATAAAATTAATAGATTACATATCTAAAAACCCATCATACGTCATCGTATTAATAGTCTCAATCGTCCTGGTGATTGTTGTTTTTATTCGCTTTTTAAAAGACCTGAGAGATGATGAAGACGATGAAGATGATGAAGAGGGAGGTTGGGGTTCTTTCGATCCAGATCTAGATCTCCCTCCTGGAGTTGGTTTACCTATAGATAGGCCAAGTAAAGAACCTGAATTAGTTGATTAGCCGAAATAATCAGATTGCATAAAGGTGAATTCATAAGTTAATAAACTCTGGACACACTTATAAGATATGATATTAAAACAAATTTTTTTGCTAAGCTGGCCTAGACCTGTTTTTTAGTATTTGAGCCTCATTATGGGCACCTCTAAAAACCCACTTTCAATTTTTCAGATGATCTTTTTTCCTGATACTTTGTTATCAAAATACTTATTTAACGCCGCTAAACTCCGTTTTTGAGGTCTTGTTTCAGAAAAAAACCTCTACCTCAAATTCTTGAACTGAGTTTTTAGAGGTGCCCTTATTTATTTTAACTTAAATGCTACCTTAATAAATAAAGTTAGCTAGATAAGTTCTGAGCTATTTTTGGTGTCATTTTTATTGATGAAACCAAAAAGAATTGCTGTAATCGGCCCTGAATCAACAGGCAAAAGCGAATTATGTCAGAGCTTGGCTACTCACTTTCAAACAGAGTGGGTTCCGGAATTCGCCCGTTCTTATTTGGATTACTTGAATAGGCCTTATGAAAAAAAAGATTTGAAAGTTATTGCCAAGGCACAGCTCAGAATGGAAGACGAAAAAGCAGAATATGCCAAAAACTATTTATTCTGCGATACTAACCTTATCGTATTAAAGGTTTGGAGCGATCACAAATATGGAAATACAGATGTATGGATTGAAGAACAACTAGAAGCTAGAAAGTATGATTTCTATTTTCTTAGTAACATCGATTTGCCTTGGACACCAGATCCTCAAAGGGAACACCCAACACTGCGCGCGTACTTTTTTAATGTTTACGAAGAATACCTAAAAACCAAAAACCTCCCTTACACAATTGTATCAGGAAAAGGTAAGGAAAGAAAAAAGTGCGCCCTGGACGCACTCGAATCTCGGCTAAAAAATTAAGGCCTTTTCGTTGTTCTGCTCAACCACGTAACATCAAGAATCCTACAATAATACACTTGATAAAAGAATCATATTATTCCAATTTATTCTTTTCTAAGACACAAAAAGTTAACATTAAATTAATATAAAAAAATTATCTGCATTTTGTTGCCAATTTTTGCGTTCGACCTGTGGAACAAACTTTTTTGAAATAATTTTACGTGTAACAAGGGGTGCCTTTTCAAGATAGTAAATTATCTAGAATGATACGGCTGAGATCATACCCAAGAACCTGATCCGGATAATGCCGGCGTAGGGACGGTTTTCGAACCGGTTGTATGATAAACTAAATGGAAAGTTCCCCGCTTTTCGAATGGTTTAATTTTTAACTATTAATTTATGAAAATTTTAAGTTTAGCAATACTGTTGTTGCTATGGAATCTTTCGCTGTCACAAGATTCTTTGAAGACAGTGCGCCTTGAAGAGGTCGCCATTACGGCTATTAGGGCAGATGAAAATGTGCCTGTTCCTAAGACCAATTTCACCAAGAAGCAGATTGATGAGGTATATATTGGACAGCACCCGATTTTTCTGATAGAAAAGTCTACCCCAGGTCTTTACTCCTACTCGGAATCAGGCACAGCTATGGCAAATTATGGACAACTGCGGTTACGAGGGATCAATCAGGAACGCATCAATTTTACGCTAAACGGTGTCCCTTTGAATGACATGATTGATCAAGGAGTGTTCTTTTCCAATTTTACTGATGTAACTTCAAATTTTGAGAGTATACAGGTTCAGAGAGGAGTTGGCACATCATCCAATGGTGTTAGCAGTTATGGTGGCTCCGTCAATTTTGAATCTCTGAACCTACGAAACAGAGAAGCATTCACAAAAATGCAATTAGGTGGAGGATCTTTCCAAACATTAAGAGGAAATTTCCAACATTTTACCGGAATCAATGAAAAAGGGTGGGGTTTCATGAGCAGCTTTAGCAAACTTACCTCTGATGGATATCGGGACAATACAAATACAGATGCTACTTCTTATTTTATGACTGGTGGATATTATGGAGATGAAGAGTTGCTAAAATTCACTTTCTTCATTTCCAGGGCAAAGAACGGGTTAGGATATTCGACCATCGAAGAATCAATATTGGAGAATGACAGAACCTTTAATAACCTAAGTAATAACGATGAAGATGATTTCACACAATTTCTTGCGCAGATACAATACAACAGATTTTTATCCGACGATCTTATTCTTGGAGTTACTGGATATTACGGTGGAGCAAGCGGTGACTTTGTGACCTTTGGGACAAATTTTCCACTAGAGAATGATCATATAGGTGCAATTGTAAATGCTGAATATTTCAATGGAAATTTATCATTGAACACTGGATTACATCTTTATGCTTTTCAAAGGAAAAACGAAGAAAGTAATCTGGACGATCTGGCTAATCCATTTTACAATGAAGAATCTCAAAAATATGAATTCAGCAGTTTTATAAAAGCAAAATATGAATATGGTAGACTATCATTTTACGGTGATGTTCAGCTAAGATCCACCAAGCTTACCATATCCCCAGACTACACTGCAGTTGGTATTGAACCTGAAGGAGACATTGAATTTGACTGGACGTTTATCAATCCTCGTATTGGAGCAACCTACCAAGCCAGCGATCACTTTTCTCTATATTCTTCCTTTGGGAGAAGTGGAAGAGAACCTACCAAAATTGATATTTTTGGTGGGTTTCGGTTAGACGCTACGAATTATGAAAGCGTGAGGGATGGGGGATCTTTTAAAGATGAGTTCGTCAACGATTTCGAGTTTGGTGGAAGGTACCTGACTCAAAATTTGACCATTGATGGAAACTTCTTTCTTATGAATTTTGATGATGAAATTGCTCCAAATGGTGCTACACTTGAATTTGGTGTTGGAGAAAGAAGAAACATCCCGAAAAGCAGAAGATCAGGAGCTGAAGTGCTCTGGACTTACCTTCCTTCTACCCTATTAACGTTCAATGGCAATATTGCATATTTAAATACCAAGGTGGAAGACCTTATGATTGATGGTAATGCGATAGATGATAACGAACAAATATTGAGTCCTGATTGGATTGTAAATGGGCAAATAAAAGTTACTCCTTCCGAAATGGTTGGAATAAGTTTATCTGGGAGATACCTGGGAGAACAATTCATGAATCTGCCCAACGATTCAGATTTTACAGTGCCGTCATCATTTGTTCTTGATGCTTTAGTCGAGTTCAAGATTTCCAAGTCAATTGGCCTATCGGCATTCATTAATAATCTACTGGATAACGAGTACGAAACATTTGGTTTGCCAACCGACAATGATTTTGATGGAAGCTTTGAACGTGGTTTTTTTGTCCAGCCGCCTCGAAACTATTATTTCAGTTTAAATATTAACCTCTAACAATATGGAATCTATCCAATTAGCCCTTGACTGGACACCTAATGTGAACCACATCGGTTTTTTTGTAGCAAAGCAAAAAGGATTTTACAGTGAAACAGACCTGGAAGTCAATCTAATCTCACCCGCTGAGGATGACTACGCTTTGACTCCCGCCAAAAAAGTAGCGTTAGGAAAGGCAGATTTTGCGCTATGCCCGATGGAAAGCATTTTGAGTTATCGGACAAAAGAAATTCCTTTTGGCTTAAAGGCCATTGCCGCTATTTATCAAGATGATTTAAGTGCAATTGTTTCCCTAAAGGAAGCTGGAATAACTTCACCTAAAGACCTGGATGGAAAATCGTATGCTTCCTACCAGGCGAAGTATGAAGATGAGATTGTGAAGCAAATGATTATAAATGATGGAGGCAAGGGAAATATTGATATTTACTATCCCAGTAAATTAGGAATTTGGGAAACCATCATTAAAGGAGACCATGATTCGACCTGGATCTTCCTCAACTGGGAAGGCGTACAGGCAAAAGGGAAAGAGATTGAACTTTCTACGTTTAAAATGCGCGACTTTGAGGTGCCTTATTCATATTCTCCGGTCTTAGCTGCCTCTGAAGAGCAGGTCAAGAGTAGAGCAAAAACTTACAAAAAGTTTCTCGAAGCCACGAAGCAAGGATTCTTGTTTGCAGCGAAAAATAAGGCCGAAGCTGAGAAAATATTGTCTCCGTGGGTCTCTGAATCAGATGCTGATATTGATTTCAAAGCGGCTCTGGATTTGTCTAGCCCTTCTTTTGGAGATCATTCAAACTGGGGCAGAATAGATCCAGGTAACGTCAAAAAGTACCTGGACTGGATATACAACAAGGGACTTGAAAAAGTGAAAGTGAATGTAGATGACCTACTTTCTACCACACTCATGGATTAAACCCCGGAGCTACACAGAAAATCGGTTAAATAAGTGACGATCAAAATTTGATCGTCACTTATTTTCAAGAAAGCTTGCTTTATGAATCGATTATTGATCATCGAGGTCTTAGCCACAGCTACCAGCCTTGGTTACTTGTTTCTTCTGATCCGTCAAAACATCTGGTGCTGGCCACTGGCTATTATTAGTGGGAGTCTTAGTATCTATTTGTTTTTGAAATCACAACTTTATTCTGAATCTATTTTGTATGGATATTATATTTTGATTGCTGTTTATGGCTGGTGGAATTGGTCCAGGCCGAAAAATCCACTCGAGGTATCCATCTGGCAATTAAAATACCATATTATCACAATCATAATAGGAATGATGCTATCATTTGGCCTTGGATATACCTTTATCAACTTCACAGATGCAGATAAACCTTACCTTGACGCAACTACTACTGTTTTCAGCTTTATTGCCAGCATTCTGGAAGCCAAAAAGATTCTATCTGGTTGGATCTATTGGATAGTGATAAATGGAGTCACGGTGGGTCTTTACTTTTCCAAGTCGCTGGATATCTACGCATTGGTGATGGTCATTTATTTTGTGATGTCCATTGTGGGCTATCGGGAATGGAGAAGAGATTGGCTGCAATCATTCTGAGGATGAAATCTTTCTAAAGGGCACCTCTAAAAATTCAGTTCAAGAATTTGAGATCACGTTTTTTTACTGAGCTCTATCTCAGTAAGCCAACCTTTCTCGCTTCAGTTATACCAGTTTCAAACAAATTGATGAATAGCTGAATTGACTTTTATTGTCAGATAAAATTCAATGGATGTTTAGGTAGAGGAAGTATCATCAGATTCTTCTGTGCCATCTTCCTCACTATCAGCCCAATTATCTGAATTAAACTGTTGATATAATTCAATATTGAATAGTGACGCACTTACCAATTCATCCGTTTTAATTATAACTTCGATTTTGTCAAGATTATCGAACGCATCTTCACTAAAGTCTTCATTTTCACTAAGGATGTGATGATTCTCGTAAGCTTTAAAATAATTTGTTGTGATTTCTAAACTATGATTGGTATCCGACCGATACCCGCTTATAATTGGTGTTATTTTAAAGTAGAGAAAATTGAAGTCATTGCTTTTTGGCAAATAATCTATAAATCCAATATACACCTTGTTATTTTTCAAACTAACCATTAGCAGCTCTCTATTTGTAAATGCAGAAAGTAATAGTTTATGAAGATCATTACCATACTTTAATACTGCTTTAACAAAAGATTTACTTTCCTTATACAAAAGATTTAGTACCAATGAAGAAAACAAGGCTAGGATAAATGAGAGTAAGCATGTTCCTACCCATTTTTGCTTGATGGGAATTAACAACAATACCTTATAACTGAAAAGCGGAAACCATTCCTTAATCCAGGAAGCCAGGATAAATGAGATGGTTAGGAAATAAAGAGCATACAGTAAGGTAGTAAAAATCAGCCTTTGCTTATCGAGCAACTGTTGACGAATTTTAAAATAATTTGTTTGGGATAAGAAAAAGTAAGATCCGAGTAATGGAAAAATTAAGAGGTTTAATTCTGGCATTGCTGCCTATTTCTTTCGAAGCGCTCCTTTTAAACCTTTTGCTTTTTCAAGAATTCCCTGGACTTTGGGATGTGAATAAAAATCTTCTTTAGAAATATATGCATACCCACTACTTTCAACCTTTATCACATCGAAGTCTATTTCGAACGAGTGTTCACTTTTTTTATCAGTAGTTTCTGTTTCCACTATTCTGAAATATTCATGTACTGTGTAAAATAACGAAATATTTAGCAAGATGATTACTAATCAACATACTTTATGTTAAACATTATGATCGATCTCCACTTTTTCTAGTTGCGCATTAATTATTTCAAACTCCTCATCTGATAAGCTGAAACGCATTGATTTAGCATTTTCAATGGCTTGTTGCGTATTCCGTGCTCCTACCAGGGCAGCAGTGATGCCTTCTCTTCTCACCGTCCAATTAATGACTAACTGAGCCAAGGTAGCTTCATGATCTGCTGCAATGGGTTTAATCTTATTCAGAAATTCATTTGTTCTGGATCGATTGGGTTCTTTAAAAAATTTATTTCTTGCTCGGTGGTCTCCTTCTCCAAATTCATAATCTGAAGTGATCTTACCGGTAAGCAAGCCACGCTGGAGAGGGCTATAAGCCAAAATACCTATGTTTTGCTCCATACAATAAGGCAGAATGTCCTTTTCAATTTTGCGATATACCATACTATACGGAGACTGGCTGGATGCGATAGCTATCAAATCTTTAGCTTGATTCATCAACTCCACCGACATATTGGAAACCCCGAAGGCTTTAATTTTTCCTTCCTTTTGCAGTTGAAGGCAAGCCTCCACCGTCTCTTCAATTGCTGTGTTGGGGTCTGGCCGATGGATTTGATACAGATCAATATAATCTGTTTGAAGTCTTCTTAGCGATTGCTCTGCTTCGTAAATAATTCCTTTTTTGCTGGCATTAGAATAAATAGCTTGCTCCTTACCCCCAGGTTCTGAGCCTCTCATTAGCGCTTCTCCTCTCGGCATCTTCCAGTTCCATCCAAATTTGGTGAGGAGGTCAACATTTTCACGGCCTACTTCTTTTGCGAACTTTCCAACTATTTTTTCGCTATGCCCTAATCCATATACGGCAGCCGTATCAATGGAGGTGATTCCTTCCTCGTATCCTGCCTTAAGCGCCTCCAATGCCAGATGATCATCTGTGCCTCCCCACATCCATCCTCCAATGGCCCAGGCTCCAAATACCACCGGTGAAACTTTTATGTCCGAGCTGCCCAGTTTTAGTTTATTCATACATAAAAGTAATTTAGCCCGCTTAATTCATGAAATGAGCATAAAGATTCGAAGGTGAAATTCATACCATCCGCCGGATGAAACAGTCTGTCGTTACGATTTATCGTGAATTCCATGTGGTCATTGAAAATAAACTTACATGCATGAAGGATCTATCTTTTTTTGTGGCAAATAGTTAATTACAGACATATTGAAGTGATATTTAATTTATAGTTCCCGGAGAACTATTCAAAATCCCGAAATCTCTTAAAGCTTTGATAGCGACACCAAGGCTAAACCCCTTTCACGGTAACTATTTTGACAAAAAAATAATGGATTTTTAAATGATTTCTCAGAAGTTACTTTAACAACCCTTATTGACTATACAACAAGGGCTGAAAAAGGCTGATCATTAAAATGGCACCAATTTTTATAATAGCTCTATTGTACTAATTTGGTAGCTCTTTTGCTATTATAAAATTTTCAATTCCTCGCTCTTTATCAATGACGCCAGGATAGGTTCCTGGTGGATATTCACCGATACCTTCAGGAAACGTAATAGACGTCCTTTCATTGTTTCCATCTTCATTCATATCTTCACTTTTAAATTGCATTAAAGCAAGATTTTCATTTATTAGGTAAAGAATACTTTCACCGGGACCGATTTCTATTCCAATTAAATCTGCGATATCCTTAAAAGGAATTGCACCATTGAGTAATTCATTAATTATCGTTTCCGGACCCAGATCAAAAGGATATTCCTCAAAACTATGACAGTCATCACAAGGCAGCGGTCGTGGTTTCTCGAAACATTCTGGATCATGTTCATAATGTGTTATAACATTCTTAAAGCCACAAACTTGATTCCCTCCTTTAATACTACAACGACCAAACGGAGGATCACGGTGTTCTTCTACTGAAATATATACTGGAACAAAACAGTCATATGGGTTCCAATTATTATGAGAAGCCTCATCCACAATACCAGACGAACCTTGGGATACATCTTCTTCTTGAGAACAAGCATTTATCAGCAATAAAGCCATCAATGCTATGAACCATTTTGTGCCAAATGAAAAAAACTTTTGTTTCATT
This sequence comes from Bacteroidota bacterium, assembly GCA_038746525.1. GTDB lineage: Bacteria > Bacteroidota > Bacteroidia > Cytophagales > Cyclobacteriaceae > Ekhidna. The sequence goes on along the minus strand of JBCDKO010000043.1, from coordinate 7,693 downwards.
TTTAGATTATTATTAAAGTTAGCGCCCTACTTTGTTTTAAGGAGTGTTCAGGTCAAATTCTTCTCCTCTTCAGTAAGCATTCAACTTTTAGTTCTTTTGGGTTTTTCTCTTCTATTTGTCAAAAAGTGCGTTCCTTACCTATTTGAGCGATCCTGATCGTTGCTCATCATATCCTCTATAGTAAGGTTACCATGATCATCGGTAAGTTCACACGGCCTACAGGCTTACAAAGAGATTCTGCTAAGAACATAGTTAACGCATTTATATAATTGTAATTATAATGCTACAAAACTTAACCAGTTTTCTAGCAAAATTATCGACTTAACTTAATAAACAGTCGTAACTTCTCAATAGTTGGAAGTAACGAGAAGTTATGTATCCATTTTCTGGGAAGCGATGTAATTACCTCCTTGTTTAACCCGAAAAATTCGGGTGTTATTCATTGAGATAATGTAACGCGTTAAATATGAGGTAATTGATTTTAAATGAGACGACAAAATCTTTCCTCAAATTTGAGGAATCAAAAATCATTCAGTATGAATACAAAACTACTGTAAATCAATTACTTGAATCAACCCGCCACTATTTGTGATGAATAATGCGGGTTAAAAGATGTATCATTCAATAAGTGAAGCTCGTCACTGGCTAGTTATTTACTGCATATAAGTGAAGTAGGCTTTTAGTAAATATTTTTGTTTTTGCTGATGTACCGGAGCCTGAGATCCTAACAAGACCAACATTTTCTTCTTTCCGGCTTTTGTTCAACTTCAGGTTAAAAGAAAGAATCATACTTCTGAAACTTTTCACGGAACAGATCACAGCTTTTGTTGTATACCTTAGTTTTTTGGATTTATCGCGTAATGAAATACAAACTTTTTTATCTTCTCTTATGCTTACACCTCGTTAATATTCCATTCATTTTAGGACAGAAACGAGTTGAGTGGGAGGATCCGGAGATCTTTCAAATCAACAGAGAATATCCGACAGCTACCTTTTATCGTCATAGTTCGGAAGAAGCTGCCCTAAATGCTAAAAAGTATGAAGGATCGCCTTTCTATCAGTCACTAAATGGCACTTGGAAATTTAATTGGGTCAGAAAACCTTCTGATCGACCTCAATATTTCTACCTGGAAAACTACGATGTAAGCGACTGGGGAGAAATAGAAGTTCCGGGTAACTGGGAAATCAATGGTTATGGCATACCAATTTATACCAACATCAACTATCCTTTTCCTGCTAATCCTCCCTTCATTCCTCATGATTATAATCCTGTAGGAAGTTACAAAAGGTCATTTGAGATTTCCGATGGATGGAGCGGTAAAGATATTTTTGTGCATTTCGGTGCAGTCAGAAGTGCCATGTACATTTGGGTCAATGGCAAGTTGATAGGATATAATGAAGGCAGTAAAACACCTGCTGAGTACAACATCACCCGGTTTGTCCGACCCGGTGAAAATTCGATTTCAGTAGAGGTTTATCGTTGGTCTGATGCCAGCTATTTGGAAGACCAGGATTTCTGGAGGCTCAGTGGGATGGAACGGGAAGTTTACCTTTACGCTACCAATAAATACACGGTTAAAGATCTCACCATTAGAGCTGACCTGGATGAAAAGTATTCTGATGGTTTTTTTTCTTTGGATGTAAAATTCAGAAATAGCGCTGAGAAAACAGCTAAAGGGGTTGTTTCTACTTTTACGCTACTTGACCAAGGAAAAGAACTATTTAAAGAAAAAAAGACGTTGAATTTGGCGCGCGGAGAGCGTACTGCCTCTTTCAAAACAGTGCTTACAGATGTAAACAAATGGTCAGCAGAGACACCTTACCTCTACACAATGTTGCTCACTACAAAAGACGAAAAGGACAATCTCATCGAAGCAATAAGCAGAAAGGTCGGGTTCCGAAAAGTTGAGATCAAGGGCAACCAACTGTTAATAAATGGAGTAGCTGTTTATTTAAAAGGGGTTAATCATCACGATCACGATCCCGAGACGGGTCACGTCGTGGACGAAGACCTCACCCTGAAAGACCTCACTTTAATGAAGGAGCATAATCTCAATGCCATCCGATGCAGCCACTATCCAAAAGATGAGCACTTTTACAGGTTCTGTGATGAATATGGATTTTATGTGATAAACGAAGCGAATATTGAAACACATGGTATGGGTACCACCAACCAAAACTTTAAGACGGAAATGCAATCCAAGCACCCAGCATATCTACCACAGTGGAAGGAGATGCATATGGATCGGATAATTCGTATGTTTGAGAGAGATAAAAATTACCCTTCCATCATCATTTGGTCTCTGGGCAACGAAGCTGGAAATGGTGACAATTTCGAAGCAACATATGAGTGGCTAAAAGAAAATGACCCAACACGCCCTGTTCAATATGAAGGCGCCAAAAAATTTGATAACACGGACATTTATGCCCCAATGTATGAACGGATTCCGGATATGGAGTCATACGCGAAAGGAGAGGCAAAAAGACCTTACATTTTATGTGAATATAGTCATGCAATGAGCAATAGTGTGGGTAACCTAAAAGAATACTGGGATATGATAGAAAAATATGATGTGCTTCAGGGCGGTTTCATTTGGGATTGGGTAGATCAGGGTTTATCAGCAAAAACACCAGATGGCGTATCCTATTTTGCTTTCGGAGGAGATCTTGGTGGCTCTAAAATGCAAAACGATAACAACTTTGCAATAAATGGACTAGTGCATCCCAACAGGATCAGACATCCCTCAATTTTTGAGGTGAAAAAAGTTTATCAGTACATCAAGTTCAAAAATTTTGATAAAACTAATGGAAAGCTTACGCTCTATAATGGCTATGATTTTATCGATCTACACCGCTTCAATTTGGAATGGGAGCTTTTAAAAAATGGTGAAGTTGAGCATTCCGGTGAACTAACACGTGTTCAAGTCCTTCCGCATGATTCTAAGGAGCTTATTGTTGATCTTCCGGATTTGCAAAATGGAAGCGAGTACTACCTAAGATTTCATGCAAAATTGAAACACGATGAAGGGCTTTTGAAAGCCGGGCATGTAGTGGCACAAGAAGAGTTTCGGCTATCCGATTACCTGTTTGTAGGTTTCAATAAAGTAGCAAGTGGTAAAATTGAAGCTAGTGAAGAAGAGACCACGGTAACGATTAGCAATGAACATTTCACTGCGAAGTTCAACAAATCAACGGGTCATTTGCTTCTACTCGATTACGGAAAAGGTAATATTTTGAAAGCACCCGTGAAATCAAACTTTTGGAGGCCACCGACAGACAATGATTTTGGTTACGCTATGCCAGAAAAGTTGGGTGCATGGAAAAAAGCATCCCAACGACAAAGTTTAATCGCTTTTGACTGGAAATTAACATCTTGTTCAAGTCAAGAAAAGAGAAAAGACCAATCATGTGCAAGCGTAACTACTAAGTTTTCACTTCCCGACGTAAAAGGTCATGTGGCAATCATCTATGAATTTAATGGAAGCGGTGAGTTACTTATTTCTCAAAAATTATACCTTGACAATAAAGACCTACCGATGCTCCCAAGGTACGGAACCAACGTTGTGATCGGTAAAGAATTTGAAAATATAGAATGGTATGGGAGAGGACCCAAAGAAAATTATATTGATAGAAAGACCGCTTCTTTTGTAGGAATTTACCATTCAAAAGTGAAGGATTTGATGTTTGAATACGTTCGGCCTCAGGAAAACGGTAATCGAACGGACGCTCGCTGGATCACTTTTAAAAATGATGTTGGAGATGGGATCAAAATTCAGTCAGTAGATAGCTTCATTTCATTCAGTGCACATCATCAGCTTATTAGTGATTTTGATGAAGGAAACCAAAAAATACAGAGGCACACCTATGACATACCCAAAAGACCACTGGTAAACATTAATCTTGACCTTGTTCAAATGGGAGTGGGAGGAGACAACAGTTGGGGAGCCATGCCATTAGAAAAATATCAGGTTAAACCAGAAGATTACAACTTTTCATTTTTGATCCAACCTATTAAATAAAACCGCTACTTTTTGAGAGAATAAGTAAAATTTGATCTCTTTCGTAATTCTTCCTTAGCAGACTGAATTGTAATGGCTTAGTTACTCTCCACTTGTAATCCGTCTTTGTACCAAGCGGCAAAACCGCCTTCCATACTCATCAGGTTAGCAAAACCAAGATCTTTCATAATTTGGATAGACTTATCGCTACGGCCATTTTCAACATTAGCTGCACAGTGCACGATGTAGGTCTTATCTTTATCCAATTTATTCACTTTGTCTGCAAAATCTTCATCATAAATATTAATGTTTATGGCAGCAGAAATATGACCAGCGCTGTATTCTTCAGGTGTTCTTACATCTAGAACCATCACATTATTTTCAGACGTGATCATTTCAAATGTCTGTGAAGTACTTACACTTTCAACTTCATTTTCGGATGTTTTTAAATCGCAAGAAATGGCTACTATATTTACAATAGTAAATGAAATAATAAAAGTATTTAATATCAATTGTTTATTCATAGTCTATAAGAGTTAGTGATTGTATGTCAATAGCCTGAAGTTAACTATTTTTTTGCGGGTTTAAGATCAAAATCTTTAAAGATTGGAGCTCTGCCGATCCTGGAGCAGATCGGACATTCATTTGGATTATGACCTCTTGCAGGACAGTACTGTCTTCCAAAGAAAATAATTTGTAAGTGTAGCTTATTCCAAAGGTATTTATGAAAAAGCCTTTTACAGTCTCTTTCTGTTTGCGTTACATTTTTACCTGTTGACAACCCCCACCGATAAATGAGTCGATGGATATGTGTATCAACTGGAAAAGAAGGCACACCAAAAGCCTGGGACATCACCACAGAGGCGGTTTTATGACCTACTGCCGGAAGACGTTCCAGCGCCTCAATGTCGTTTGGCACTTCTCCATCATATTCATGAACCAGAATTTTGGATAGTTCTGAAATACCCTTTGATTTCATTGGACTGAGTCCGCAAGGCTTTATGATCTCTTGGATTTCCTCTTTCGGAACCTTAGCCATATCATAAGGATTGTCAGCTTTGGCAAACAATCCTGGTGTTATTTTGTTCACCCGCTTATCAGTACATTGAGCAGACAATAAAACGGCTACAAGAAGCGTGTATGGACTATAATGATCTAATGGAGGAGGAACTTGAGGATAGAACTCCTCCAGCTTTTGGATCACAAAGCGAACTTTTTCTGTTTTATTCATAATCGATACATATATCTAGCTTAGAGCCAAAAAGATAGACAGCTAATTCCGACCAGATATTTTAGTCTTTGATAAAACCTGAATTAAAACCAAAGCTTTCAGAATTTAAACCCGGTTTCCGATATACAATTCAAGATGCAATTATTGAGAAAGATAACATGCTTTACTACACAATCGATTCGGACCTAATAAAATTCTGTTGCTAAAAATTTGAGTTATATAAAGCCAAGAGAATATCTGAATCATTGCATTTTACGATGGTTAAATTAGACCAATGCGATCTATCCTTTCTTATAATTAGGCTTACATGAAAATTGCGCAGCTTGAGCTAACAGACCAGGACCCGTGAAAACTCTTAAAGAGCACGACCTCCTGCAGTGCAGGTCATTCAAAAGTGAATCTATATTAACCATCGAATGAATCAGTCCGCCGATGTGTGTCTATAACGAATTTCACACGTGCAATTGAAACAAACCACACATTCGAAAAATGAAAAAGATAATCAAGAACTAATTCAGAAAGTCTCCTCTCAGTTTTCTAAATCTTTTGCGTGCTTCGGCTGCGTACAAACTCCCTGGATATTCTACTAGAAACTGTTGATAAAGTTCTTTCGCTTTCTCTACATCATTTAATTGGAAGTCATAGATTTCTGCTTTTTTAAAAGATGCATCATCGGCAAGTATATCATAATTATAAGAATTTATAATTTGATCTAGGTGCGCTAACGACTTCTCTGCATTTCCTCTTTCTAATTCCAGCTTTGCGAGCAACCAGTAAATCTCGTCTGTTATAGGATGGTGTTCATACCTTACTAACATAGGATATAGGGCCTCTCGAGCTTCGTTTTTCTTGTTTTGAAAAATAAGTAATTCTATATCAGCAAATTCTTTCATTACGTGGTCGGTTGTATCCAATGCAGTATTATCAGTAATTAACATTCCTAGAGATAGGGCATCATTAGAGATATTACGAGTTGTGTTTTTTTTCAATATATCTAAATGGCCCTTAGCCAAGGCAAAGTTTCCATTGAAATAGTTAAGCCGGGCATTTCTGAGCTTTGCATCGTAAGCTAATGCAGAACTTTTATTAGCCTTTTCCACTTGTGAATACAAAAGCGTGGATTCCCAAGGTTCGCCTTTCAATAGATATATATCACCAAGGTCCAATTTGCTTTTTGAAACCAACGTTCCTCCTGCTTGAGGACTATTTATCAATTGATTTAAAAATTCGGAAGCCTTATCTATTTCATCAAGGTAAAATGCATGTAAAAGCGCTTTATTTCGAAGCGCTTCAAATGCAGTTTGGGAAGGAAATAATTCTTTATAAAGAAGTGAATATTGATCTGTCAATGCCTTAATTTCTTGAGGATCGATAGGGTAAGTATTTTTGATTTTTTCTTCCCTTGCTTCCATCCATAATTTCTTCGCAAGAGAATAATTTCTTCCGAAGGGATATTCATCAGCAACATACAAGAATATTTCTTCCGCATCTTCATAGGATTTATTATCTAATGCTATACGGCCAATCTGCATGGTTTTATCACCTGCCTGTTTATTTCTTTTATCGATAGCTCGCGCCTGAATAAATGCTCCGTAAAAATTTTTTCTTTGCAACTCTACCCAGATAAGAAGTTCCGAAAACTTGGTGTCCTCCGGGTTTTCTTGCATTTTCCTAATAAGTGTAGATTCCAGTTCGTCAAACTCTTTTTCTTCTCGGATATAATTTTGCAACAGGTTTTTAACATAACTAAGACGATTCGGACTATCCGAAGCGTAATTGAGATACTCTTCTATCATAGCCGGCTTGTTATCTACAATTCTGTAAACAGCAGCTAATTCTAAAGCGTGCATGGAATAAACTCCTCTTAGTTTTCTTGATTCTTTAAAAAACTCAATTGCCTCGTTGTATAATTCCTCATTGACAAAATATTGTGCCAATATGCTTAGTTGATAAGGATTGGACTTTGATTCTCTTTTGATAGTATTAATGTAGCTATTTAGTTTTTGAGGTTCATATAAATCTGCATAAAGACCTGCAAGATTCGCGATAAATTGCATATTATTAGGAAACGTCTTAATAGCATTTTTAAGAAAAAGCTCTGCTTCTTTTGTTTCATTTAAGGCTTTTAAAGTACTTAAATAATTAGCTGCAATTAATTGTATATTGTAGGGACTTTCAGAGAGCTCTTTATAAATTTCTTTTGCTTTTTCTAAATCACCCTGTTGATAATATTCACTTGCAATTTGAATTCTATTCTGATCTTGTGCTAATGTAATAGTAAGAATGATCAGAAACGAGAGATAAAGAAATACACATCTAAGCATTTTTGTTTTTAATATATGATATAATGAAAACTAAAGTTTAAATACATTTTATTCTTATTATTAAGGTTGTGGATAGGTGGAAAAAACAGAAAAATCTGACTTGTAAAAACTAATTGTGTATAAAATAAATAAGATTTTAT
>JBCDKO010000042.1:0-27108 GCA_038746525.1 Bacteroidota bacterium | reverse complement strand
TCTACCCCGATGGTAGTTCAATCCTTCCAATGCGAGTTGTTCTAAGTTTTTAAAACTTTTAGTTCTTGTCTTAAACGGAGGTTTATTCGTAATCAAATCCCCTTTAGGAATCTTATCCCACGGACATTCTTTTATGATGACCGGGTCTGGTGCAACAACTTGTTCAGTACATTCTATACCTCTTGCACCACCATCTTTTAGGTTTACTCGAAGTGTAACATCTATACGTTTTGTGTTTTTGTCAATTTGGACATCTACCCATTTCACTTCTTTGTATTCAAAAGCAAACTCGCTGCTTTCTGCTGTCTTTTCTTTTCCGTTAAGTTTTCCTTTTATGCGAGCTTTTATTTTGTTTGAAGTAAAAATAGTACTATCATAGATTCCGTGATTATCAAATCCATCCCATTTAAAAGTGTGTTTTCCTTTTGTAGTTTTTAATTCTAAATCTTGATTTGAAGCGTTGTAAATAATCGTGTTGTTTGATAGAATTTTGATATCGAAATTGTCAATGTTATTTTCGGAAATTTCTATTTCAAATTCAATATTCTTGTTTTCTGGTGTTCCACTAAATGCAAGAATTCCGAGGGGAACAAACGTTTTTTCGTATGTTAACCGTTTTATGCTTAAAAAAACTCATCTATGTTTTCTATTGGTTGATAGGGCGTTCTTTCACTTGGAGGAATCCAACTAGCATTCCAACTTTTTACAAAGTCGGTACCATAATTTTGTATGGCAGGTGAAATGGTTAAAATGGTTTGCATGGGTTGTGTTCCGTGTGCATAAAAGGTTTCTTTATAATGAATTAAGTGAGCATCATTGAATTCGTACGTTTTTGTGGGAGGGTAGTCAAAACCGTTTCATAAAAACAAACTTTGCCTTTTTTCATTTTATCTGCTTCTTCCCAAGTGTCGTCTTCACTGTCTTTGGTCATCCAACGTAACACAAGGTCAGAATAATAATCCGTGGCATAGCAAAGAGTAATTAGCCCACCCATAATTTCGGTAGCAGGTTTTCCATTTTTCCGAATACCTCTGTAATAATTCATATTACACCAAAGTAGCTCTATTTCTTGTCCTAATACGAATAGTTTTGCTCGTGTCATTTTTCAATAAATATTATTAATCTTCTCTATTTGTCTTCATCTTAATTGTTCGGACTATTCTTTCTCTGCCTTGTTGCCAACGTGCCTGTATGAGTAGTAGTGTGTAAACCCCTATAAAATCTATTCGGTGAAACATAACAAAGGGCACCTCTAAAAACTCACTTCAAAAATTTGAGGCAGCGTTTTTTCTTCTGAGACAAGACGTCAAAAACGGAGTTTAGCAGCATTAAACGAACATTTTGATAACGAAGTATCAGAAAAAAAGATCATCTCAAAAATTGAAAGTGGATTTTTAGAGGTGCCCATAGGTGAATGTCCCCTCGGTGGGATGTCTCAAAGTTCGGATTAAAAAATGCTTGTTAAGATTTCGGTTGCACACTCAAAACCGCCCATTCTATTTTTGGTGCATGATTACACTTCCATCTACTAATGAAATGTACCAAGCGCTTCTGGATAAAAATTCCCAATATGAAGGTGTTTTTATTGTTGGAGTGAAAACCACAGGAATTTTCTGCAGACCAACTTGTTCGGCACGTAAGCCAAAGATTGAAAATGTAGAGTTTTTCGCATCAACAAAAGAAGCGCTGGCCAACGGTTATAGAGCATGCAGAGTATGCAGACCAATGAGTGAATACCAATCTGCCCCAGAGTGGCTGCTCCCTCTTTTGAGGGAAGTAGAGGCAGCGCCTCAGAAAAAATGGACAGATTATGAACTTGGGCAACAAGGATATAGCCCAAACAGGATCAGAAGGTACTTCAAAAAGACACATGGAATTACCTTCCAATCTTATTTACGCATGAGCAGAATTAACGGAGCATTCTTAAAAATAAAAGAGGGACAAACAGTAACAAAATCTGCGTTCGAACAAGGCTATGATTCTTTGAGCGGTTTTTCAGAAAGCTTTAAAAATTTGACCGGATTTTCACCTGGAGAAAAAGGACAATTAATTACCATCAACAGGATACCTACACCTCTGGGTCCAATGATGATCGGAGTTATGGATGAAGGCTTATGTCTATTGGAGTTTACTGATCGAAAAATGCTAGAAACGCAAATAGAGGTCTTGAAAAAGCGATTGAAAACGGGGATGATTACCGGAAAGCATCCAATGATCGATACGGTATCTCATCAGTTGAAAGAATACTTTAAAGGAGAGAGAAAGGTTTTCGATATTCCTCTGATCGTGCCAGGTACGGACTTTCAGCAAAAAGTGTGGGATGCCCTGGTTCAAATCCCTTATGGAGTTACTAGATCCTATAAGCAACAAGCCAATGCTGTGGGTAATACAAAAGCAGTAAGAGCAGTGGCGAAGGCAAATGGAGAAAATAGAATTGCTATCATTATCCCTTGCCACCGCATTATTGGCTCAGACGGCAGCATTGTGGGATACGGCGGAGGCATTCACCGCAAGCAGTGGCTCTTGAAGCACGAGTTTGAGCATCAATGATTCCATTTATTCAATAGATCTTATTAAAAATTTAATGTTTTAGTATAAGTCTAATCGATGTTAGCTGATCAATAAAGTTGGCTAAAATTATGAATTCGTTTGATGGTATAAATATTATCCCGCATTATTCTCTACAAATAGTGGCGGGTTGATTCAAGTAATTGATTTACAGTAGTTTTGTATTCATACTGAATGATTTTTGATTCCTCAAATTTGGGGAACGATTTTGTCATCTCATTCAAAATCAATTACCTCATATTCAACGCGCGTTACATCATCTCAATGAATAACACCCGAATTTTTCGGGTTATTCTCACACTATGTAAAACTTTAATGATAAAGTAATCTTGGTATTCACTTGAGTGCTAAAGGTTTTTGATATTCCTCTGATCATGCCCAGTACGGACTTTCAACAAAAAGCGTGGGATTGCCCTGGTTCAAATCTCCTATGGAGTTACTAGATCCTAGAAGCAACAAGCCAATGCTGTGAGCAATACAAAAGCGGAAAGAGCAGTGGCAAGGACAAATGGAGAAAATAGAATTTCCATCATTCTTTCTTGCCACCACATTATTGGCTCAGATAGCAGTATCGCGGGATATGGTGGAGGCATTCACCGCAAGCAATGGCTCCTTAAACATGCATCTGAGCATCAATGATTCTTTTTCAATCAATAGTTATAGCTTCTTCTAAGCGAAACCCTCCTTCTACGGATCCGGTTAAGGTTTTCCCATTACTAAATTCTACGTCTAAAGTGATAGTGTAAGACTGCCCAGAACCTTCAATTTTTACGGTTCCTCCTGCACTGTTTAAATTAGAGAAGTCTTTATTTGTGAAAGCGACATAACCATATCTTTCATCATTGTCAATGTCATCAAAAACACTGTGAATAGTAAAGGTTCCAGGACTAAAAGAACTCCCATTGTTATATAATTCAAGTAAGATGAGAGTACCGCCCGTTGATTGAGTGCCAGTATTTTCGTTTATTTCAATGGTTCCATTTCCTAGATAAAAGTCATAATTATAGGTTTCGTCAATAAAAGATCCATAATCCACAATCAAACCATCTGACATTTCAGTGGAACTACTATCAAAAGTAACCATTCCACTTAATCCTATTTCAGGAGAATCATCATCATCGCCACAAGAGAAAAAAAGTATTGCTATGGCTACTAGCGGTAAATAAAGTAAGTTTTTCATAAAAATAACCTGTTAAAAATTTAATGTTTTGCAAGCTTAATCAGTGTTATTTTGTATATAATATTGTCTAAACCAATAATTCGTTAAACGACAAGAATAATTCGTTAAATGGTATAAATTTCGTTTTCTAGCCCAGCGAAAACGTTACGATAAAGTAATGGCAGTATTCACTTGAGTGCTAAGTAAATCTTCAAGCGTTTCCCTTCTTCTAATCAAATAATCTTCACCATCATAGACCAGTACTTCAGCAGGCCGAGGCCTTGAGTTATAGTTCGAAGCCATGGTGGAGCAATAGGCACCTGCATTTTTAAAAACCAAAAGATCTCCTTTACGCACTTCGGGAATGATTCTATCCAAAGCAAAAGAATCTGTCTCGCAAACGTAACCTACCACATTATACACTTTTTTCTCCCCTGCAGGATTCGAGAGGTTCTCAATATGATGGTACGCGCTGTAGAACATCGGACGAATCAAATGATTGAACCCTGTATTGAGCCCTACAAACGTGCAAGATGTTGTTTGTTTGATCAAATTGACTTTTGCGATAAAATAACCTGCATTGCTTACCATAAACTTTCCCGGCTCAAACTCCAGCGTATAGGTTTTCCCTTGCCGCTGGCAAAATTCGTTGAATGACTCACTGAATTTTTTACCAAAAGCATCAATATCGGTATGTAGATCTTCTGGTCTGTAAGCTACCTTAAATCCACTGCCAAAATCTATATGCGTGACCGAGTCAAACTTTTCTACTACACTAAATACAAGTTCTGCGGCCTTAATGAAAATATCTGCATCGAGAATATCCGAGCCCGTATGCACGTGTATACCCATTACATTGATGCCAAGCTTTTTCACAATTCGTTCTATATTAGGGACTTGGTGAATAGAGATCCCAAATTTTGAGTCTATATGACCGACAGAGATATTCTGATTTCCACCAGCCATCAAATGTGGATTGATACGAATGTAAACCGGAACTTCAGGATGATTCATTCCAAAATATTCTAGGGTGTAGAGATTATCTACATTGATTTTTACACCTAATAATAAGGCAGCTTCATATTCTTCCATAGAAATATTATTTGGTGTGAAAAGAATATCTTCTGCCGCAAAGCCTGCCTGGAGTCCCAAATGAACCTCCTCGATGGATACACAATCAAGACCTGAACCAAATGATTTGAAAAGCTTTAATATGGATTGATTATTTAGCGCTTTACACGCATAATGCACCTTGAGTTTTTCTACCTCAAATGCTGAAGTGAACTGCTTGTAGTTTTCTTGCATTTGGTTGGCATCATAAACATAGAGAGGTAAACCGTGTGTCTCTGCTGCATTAATTAAGGTTGCGTTTTTCATTTTTCGTTTTTTTGTTTTACTCAAATCATTAGAAGGTATAATATCAGAGCTTGGCTTGATATTGTTAATTATCTGGAAATAAAAAAACCGGGCGTTTCAGCCCGGTTCTTTCATTTTTAACATGTTGAATTTATCACTATCCGGGCATTAGAAAGGCTTTAGATTTTTTATATAACTTTTTCTTTATTGTCCGGATCGTTTTATCCATCGTCATAAATCCAAAAATAACTTCTTTTTTAATTCGAGAAAGTCAATTTAAAAACTTTTCGTAGGTTCCACTGACCGTTCAGCTTAGTGTCACGCACTATTTAAAAGAATCCTTTGCAAAACTGGATTTTTGGCTCAAATCGAGGCTTTCAGAATTTCAAAAACGTAGTTTACCGATAGTAAATGAGGCTTTTGAAATTTTGAGTAACGAAGAGTTGGGCCAAAAGGCGGGTTTTTCAAAGGATTCTAAAAGATAACATCGGTAATTGTGTTCGCATAAAAGCATTTTCGCAACTTGATATATGGATTGTCTCACCAGAAAAGACCGTGTTATTTTCAGAATTCATTTGTACCATAAAACCAACTTGCTTACTAATTAAGGTTAGAACCTGTGTCATAGTTCTTCTTCCTAAAAGGTAAACGAAGTGTAACCGCCCGGATTAATTTGACACCTATTCGCGCTGATGCTTAGCTCCATTTGAGATTAGCGTTCTATCCTATATAAAACTTGTTTAAAATATTGTTGGAGACTTCGGTTCTTCTACTAGTTATCTTGGTTACTGCGTCTGAGCATCCATCTATCAGGAGAAGTCAATCTTAATCATCAAAAAAATTAAACACTAAAAAAATTAGCATAATTTTATCCTATGTTTCAGGGCAGTCCACCTTTAGCAGAGCGTATACGGCCTTCCAGGCTCGTTGATTTAGTAGGTCAGGAGCACTTGGTTGGAGAAAATGGTGTTTTAAGAAAAGCAATCAAATCTGGTCAGGTTCCTTCCATGATTTTGTGGGGACCACCAGGGACGGGAAAAACCACTATTGCCAATATCATTGCCAACGAAGTAAAAAGACCTTTCCATACTTTAAGTGCGATTAGTTCAGGCGTGAAGGAAGTGAGAGAAGTCATCCAAATTGCCAGCAGGGGCAACAGGGCTATTTTATTTATCGATGAGATTCATCGGTTCAACAAAGCTCAACAAGATGCGTTGCTAGGTGCGGTAGAAAAGGGGGTTATTACATTGATAGGCGCTACCACTGAAAACCCAAGTTTTGAGGTAAACTCCGCTTTAATTTCCCGTTCACAGGTCTACACCCTAAATGCGCTTACTGAGGATCATCTATTCATGTTAGTGGAAAAAGCAATCACTGAAGATAGTGAGTTAAAAGAATTGAAAATTGAGTTAAAAGAAACAGAGGCACTCTTCAATCTTTCAGGCGGGGATGGAAGAAAATTGCTAAATCTTTTAGAGCTGGTGGTCAAGAGCAATGGTTCTGAGGTTAAGAGTATCACAAATGATAATGTGACTGATGCAGCTCAGCGAAAAACGGTACTGTATGATAAAAAGGGAGAGATGCACTATGATGTGATTTCCGCATTCATCAAATCAATTCGCGGAAGTGACCCCAACGCAGCAGTTTACTATTTAGCCAGGATGATAGAAGGAGGAGAGGATGAGAAGTTCATAGCAAGAAGACTGGTGATTCTTGCATCAGAGGATATTGGCAATGCAAATCCCACTGCGCTGGTGATTGCTACAAATACCTTTCAGGCAGTGAGTATGATAGGCTATCCTGAGTCAAGGATTATACTATCCCAATGTGTTACTTATCTTGCCTCATCACCTAAGAGCAATGCCAGCTATATGGCGATCAATCAAGCGCAATCCCTTGTGCATAGAACAGGCGACTTACCCGTGCCAATGGCTATTCGAAATTCTCCCACGAAGTTGATGAAAGACCAAGGATATGGAAAGGGATATAAATACGCGCATGATTTTCCTGGCAACTTTGCCGATATGGAATTTCTTCCTCAGGAAATAAAAGGCATGACATTTTATCGGCCAGGAGAAAATCTAAGAGAGGACGAATTAAGAAAATTCCTGAGAAATCGATGGAAACAAAAGTATGGTTATTGAAGATCGTCCTGGGAAATACTAGGACCTACCACCTACCTTGACCCTCATCATTCACCACAAATAGTGGCGGGTGGATTCAAGTAATTGATTTACCGTAGTTGAATGGAATCCTTTGCAAAACTGGATTTTTGGTTCAAATCAAGGCTTTCAGCATTTCAAAAACGTAGTTTACTAGTCGTAAATGAGGGTTTTGAAATTTTGAGTAACGAAGAGTTGAGCCAAAAGGCGGGTTTTTCAAAGGATTCTAATATTCATACTAAATAATTCTTGATTCCTCAAGTTTAGGGAACGATGTTGTCCTCTCATTCGAAATCAATGACCTCATCTTCAACGTGCTACCTCATCTCCATGAATAACACCCGAATTTTTAGGGTTAATTTCAATTAGGTTGGGGAGTTGTCCTCAGGTATGGTTTTATTACTTTATGTCCTTTGGGGAAACGTTCAGGAATTTCCGCATCTTTTATCGCGGGCACAATCACCACATCTTCTCCTTGCTGCCAATCTGCCGGAGTGGCAACACTATGGTTGGCTGTGAGTTGTAGGGAATCAATGACTCGAAGGATTTCGGCAAAATTTCTTCCTGTACTGGCAGGATAAGTGATCAATGCCTTAATCGTTTTATCAGCTCCAATGAAAAAAACAGACCTGACCGTAACAGTAGCTGACGCATTCTCATGGATCATATCATAGAGGTTAGCTACTTTTCTTTCAGGATCCGCGATGATTGGAAAGTTTACTTCGGTATTTTGAGTTTCATTAATGTCCTTGATCCAGCCTTGATGCGATTCCAGATCATCAACGCTTACAGCTAAAACTTTTGTGTTTCTTTTATCAAACTCAGGTTTCAACTTAGCCGTTTTTCCAAGCTCGGTGGTGCAAACGGGTGTATAATCTGCAGGATGTGAATAAAGCACCCCCCAGCTGTCTCCGAGCCATTCATAGAAATCAATGGTTCCTACGGTAGTCTCTACCGTAAAATTTGGGGCAGTATCGCCAATTCTTAAGCTCATAATGATGTAATTTAATGTATAGTTAATTTTACTTAATCAAAAGAATTCTTTTCTCAAAAGTTCAAAAAACTTACGATTCTTCAGGTAGAAACGAAAGTCACAATCATTCCGGTAAAAGAGCAGTAACCTCAATTTCTATAAGCATTTTTTTATCTATCAGTTGGGATACTTCAACCATTGAAGTAGCAGGTTTTATTTCTTTGAAAAATTCTGCATGGGCTTTTCCAAATTCTTTCCACAATGAAATGTCCGTAACAAACATCCGGGTTCTGGTAACATTCTCCATACCACCATCTAATTTATCTAAAGTCTCAGCAATAATTTCAAGACAAACCTTTGCTTGCTCATACGCAGTTTTGCCTTTTACTTCCCCATTACGTACAGGCGCTGTGCCTGAGATTTCGATGACATTGCCAACGCGAATAGCTCTGGAATAACCTACCTCATTTTCCCAAGGTGTGCCAGAAGAAATAGTTGTTTTCATAAAGCAAAAATTGGGAAGCTATTTGAATTTTTACTACCAAAGGTACTAACCTATTCCTCATTATGTAAGATGCATATCCATACTTAGTGTCTCTTAGAAAACAGTATCTTTTAAAAGAAAACGATGTTTTTAGATCATAGAGCGTATTTTTTTGAGATTGTGAGGTACAAATAGCCATCGAATCTATTTTAAGGCACCTCTAAAAACCCACTTTCAATTTTTGAGATGATCTTTTTTCCTGATACTTCGTTATCAAAATACTTTTATTTAATGCCGCTAAACTCCGTTTTTGACGTCTTGTCTCAGAAAAAAATCGTTACCTCAAATTCTTAAACTAAGTTTTTAGAGGTGCCCTTTAGAGATTCTACTGGAAACACAATAAAACCATAGGTTCGCTTTCAATTCATCCAAAAATCAGAAGACTTAATCGAATCAATTTCACACATTGAAATCGATTCGATTAAAGTCTTTTGAAAAAAACTACGCTATAAGCATCAGTAGTGTGTTTTTCATCTTTTCTTATAGACACCACTTAATATGGATTGTAGAATAGAATGCCGCGTCCTGCGTCATTGAATTTATTAGCATTGATCCGGTCGTCCACTTTAAGAGGTTCAATAGCAGAAAAATGACTTCTCGGGTAAAAATTTTGTGGGGTATTTCAGTGCCAGAACCAACAGCCAACTAACTACTCCTAAATCAGCTACAAAGCTGGTAGCTTTTATTTATACTATGCTTATTACCATCACCCTTGATCTCCCCAACTTGTACCTAATGAATAGGCAGATCTAAATGCCCACTCGCGTCAGATGTGATTTCTTCTATTGAACTAGGCTCTTAATAAATAGCTCTGGCTAGCTGCAAATAAAGAAAATGGATCATGTGAGATAAAGCAAGCACTACAAATCAGCAGATTTCTAAGTCCAAATGTGCTCATATACCTGCTAACTTTATTTTTCATATTTACTAAGTGCTACTTCAATTCTCTATTTTCGATCAAAGTTAAGCCTCGATCATAAAGAGAATAAGAGAAAAAATACGATAAAGAAGGTAATGAAAATGTGAAGTCTTCTTGCTTTCTCAGGATGCTCGATAGATTAAAAATTCTATTTTTGTCGGATTGAGAAAAACCTAAAAGCCAATCTATGAGAGAATTAAATAATTTCTTGTCCACACTAGATAGTTATATTGGAAGTTCATGGTGGTTTCCCTATGCACTATTAGGAACTGGATTGTTCTTCACTATTTATTTAAAATTTCCACAAATCAGATATTTCAAGTTTGCATTCCGTGTGGTAAGCGGAAGGTTTGATAAGGAAGGAAATGAAGGTGATACGAATCATTTTCAAGCACTGACTACGGCATTATCCGGTACAGTAGGAACGGGGAATATCGCTGGGGTGGCTTTAGCTATTCACATCGGAGGGCCGGCAGCTGTTTTCTGGATGCTGATGACTGCAGCTGTTGGTATGTGTACCAAGTTTGTTGAAGTCACGCTTTCGCATAAATATCGGCAAAAAGCTAAAGATGGTACCATGGCGGGGGGGCCTATGTACTACATGAAAAATAAACTTAACATGGGATGGCTGGCAGCAATTTTTGCCGGAGCTACCATCTTGTCATCATTTGGAACAGGCTCTCTTCCCCAAATTAATTCTATTGCCGATTCACTTAACGCGACTTTTGGTCTGAATGAAATGCTGGTTGGCGGAGTTCTTGCCGTACTTTTAGGCCTTGTAATTATTGGCGGAATCAAGCGCATTGCGGCAGTAACTTCACGGCTCGTCCCTGCAATGGCAATTATTTATTTTATCGGAGCTTTTGCAGTGATCCTCTATAACTACCAAAATATCATCCCTTCATTTGTTTCAATTTTTGCAGACCTTTTTTCAGGCTCGGCGGCAACAGGTGGGTTCTTAGGAGCCTCCATTGCGTTTGCATTTGAAAAAGGAGTTGGCAGAGGTCTTTTTTCCAATGAAGCAGGACAAGGAAGTGCCCCGATCGCTCATGCCTCTGCCAGGGCCGATCAACCTGTGTCAGAAGGTTTGGTAGCCATTCTGGAACCTTTTATAGACACGATTGTGATCTGTACCGTTACTGCCTTGGTCCTGTTGTCTTCAGGGGTTTGGAAAGAAAAACTGACCAATGAATTTGATTATACTGATATGATTATTTTAGACGGGCAGTATACAGATACTACAGAAGAAGGAAGAAAAGAGTTAGCAGCCTATCTAAAAGGGGAAAAAGAGTTGCCCGCTTTTGACGGACAATTGAGCGTAAGAGATGGGATGATTCAAAATGAGGTATCCATTATCAACGCCCGATCCTTGGCTGAAGAAGTTATAATTAAGCAGGATGGTGAAAAGCTCACAGGTTCAATCAACATCATCAATGGTAAGCCGGCAGACCTGTTGCCGGTATTTGAGGGCAAATCACTCATACACAGCTCACCACTTACTGCAGAAGCTTTCACCAGAAGCTTTATTGGAGACTGGGGTCAATATATCGTGTCTATTGGCTTGTTAATGTTTGCATTTAGCACAGCGATTAGCTGGTCTTACTATGGTGATAGAGCAATGACCTATCTTTTCGGATCTTCTTCGGTGAAGTATTATAGACTTGTTTATGTAGTGGGATTCTTCATTGCTTCCTTTGCGGATACTACGATTATTTGGACCCTTTCAGCCATTGCAATTGCAGTGATGACGTTACCAAACCTGGTCGGTATCCTCATGCTCAGCAAGGATATGAAATCTACCGTCTCAGATTTTTGGATGAGATTCAAGGAAGATTTTCCTGACGAAAAAGCCCCGGAATAATTATTCTTTAAAGAAGATTAGCTTAAACCTGAGGTCTTTGATCTTAAGGGTTTTTTGTTTCTGAGGCCAGACGTTTTGCCGGGGCTGTTTGAATAAACTGCTCCAAATAGGTTTCCGGACTTCCTTAGAGGGTTCAACTATTTGCGTTTGCTTTTAATTTACTTTCTCAATTTTAATTTTTTTCAGCAAATGCCTTGAAATCTTCCATGTAGGAAAGCGTCTGTTTTTTAAACATACTTTTTCCCATAAAAAAAGACATTATCTTCATGAAACCTTCAAACTTAAACTCTGCTTCTGAAATCCAGCGCGTTTTTTCCTCCTCCTCTTTGAAATGGTTTTTTTAAATATTGGTTACACCTTTGGTAACATAGTTGCTATGTATTTCTTCCGGTAGATTATTGAAGTTAATAGTTTCTATCATTTCAATCGTTCGTTTGCCCATTTTATAAATCAGTCTCGATTCGGCTCCGGGTTTACCAGGTTCTCCGTATATATGCTCAAACTTCAGAAGGCCTTTTTGCCAATATTTCATATTATCCGGGTTGTCAAAAAGTTCAATGGCTTCAACTCTTGGTTTATTGATGAGTACTTCACATATATATTTCATTACAGTATTTTTAAGCTGGCGTACAAAACAATTGGTAAAGTTTTAAAAACTTTAAGGAGATGGCCTTAAAAATTGAAATCAAATCGTAGCGAACCCAGGATATCAGCATATTAAATTCTAGTGGCTTAAGGGGCTTGGATTCTAACATTCAAAAAAACACTTTAAGGGCACCTCTAAAAAAATCCCTTTCATTCCTTCACAAAGGGGAGGAATATTGGCATTCTTTGAATGTTGGCGTTTAACCCGCAAATGCCAGGGTAGCGAACCGCCTAATAGCAATTGGTCATGAATTTTAAGGCCAATCGCTGTTATGAAGGACGGATAAGTCGTTAAAAATAGTAGCTTCGTCTTTTCGACCTATATAAATTTCTCCCCTTATTCATCAATCTAGCTTCTTGAAAAGATTGCCACCCGGCTTTAGTCGGTAACCAATGACCTGGTTTTTTTCATCACGCTCGAAATAAATAGGTTCTGAGTTAATATCTGAAAATATGTCTTCAGATTCATGATAGATTGGATAAAATATACCATTAACCTTTGCCTGAAGGTCTCCATCTTTAAGGTTGAGATTTATTATTACTTCAGAATCATTCCTGGATTGAAACCTTCCAAAATACTCATTTAAGTTTTTACTTTCAATGTCGTAAGGATTGTCTTCAGAAAGGATCAATCCATCTCCTGGAGTCCAGTTATCATACTCCATATAATATGCTGTTCTTTTTGCGGCATTTAGCCCCTGAAGTTTGGCCACCAGGTGAAGCGCTCCATCTATTCCGGCAGAAATTCCAGCGGTAGTTATGACTCGTCCATTGTCAACGAAACGGGCTTCTCTTCTGACATCTATTTTAGGATAGTTCTTTTCAAGTCCATCTAAAGCGTCGTGAAAGGTAGTTGCGGTGTGTCCATCCAAAATGCCTGCTTCTGCTAACATAAAAGCTCCGGTACAAACCGAAAAATGGTATTGAATTTCATCCTGTGCTTTAATCCAATTGATGACTTTTTTATCATTAACCACACTAGAGGAATTCCCACCAAAAAAAGCAAGAATGTCCGCCTTGGGGGCATCCTCTATGCTGTAATCAGGAATTACCGTCAGGATACCTTGTGATTTTATTGGTTTTTTATCCTTAGATACGGTGAATACTTCATATCCGGCATATGAAAACACTTCCATAGGACCTGCAAAGTCCAGGACTTCCACCCGGTCCTGTAGGTAAAAAGCGATTGTTTTTGAAAGGTCTTTTCGGATTAAAACCATATTGCAATGCGTACAAACCCCAGGCTTAGTGTAAACATCATCATCACAGTCACCACCACAGGGCGGACAAACGTATTCTTGTGAAACTTCTATTTGCGCTAATGAATAGAAAGCAAACTGAACTATCAATACTATTATTAATATCCTTATCATTTGTATTGTTTGTTTTTATTGGACATTGGGGTCTTTTATTTGTGCTATTCATCCCCATGATTTTATTTAATTGTGTCGATTTCCTGCTTTTTGAATTTTCTTCAAAACTACTATGCCCGGATAATGCTTAAAAGGACAACTGTGCACAGTATTAGGACAAAATTGGAAGGCAATTTATCGGTGTATTTCCTCAGTAATTCACGAAGCTGATTGCTTCCAAGCCCACAGGCATGACTCGCAGATTCTACCTTTTGCCCATCTGCCAAAAGTTGAATGGCGTGTTCAATCCTAAGCTTATCGTGATACTTACCGATGGTGATTCCTGTGGTCTTTTTAAAAAGCCGGGTAAGGTTCCTTGAACTCATGTTTACCAATTCTGCCAAACTATCAATTTTTTGTTTTTGGTTGAGATGTTGAGCAAGGTGATCCTGTACTTTGTGTATTCTATTTTCAATATGGTTGCGGTATTGCAGGAAAACACTTAGCTGAGGGTCATCCTCTGTTCTTCGTAAATAAATTACGGTTTCCTTTGCAATTTTAGTAGTGAAAATCGGACCAAATAATTCCTCCAGGATGAATAACGAAAGGTCTATCCCAGAGGAAACTCCTGCGCTGGAATAACACAGTCCATCTTTGACAAAAAGCCGATCACGGTGAAGACGTATTTTTGGAAATCTCTTTTGAAAATCATCCAAATACTTCCAATGGGTAGTGCATTCCTTTTCATTCAAAAGTCCGGAATAAGCAGATAAATATGCACCTGTACAGACCGAACAGATCTTAGCGCCCTCTTCGTATTGGAGTCGTAGCCATTGGTAAAATTTGCTAATATTCGCATGAAAGCCGTCACTTAAAACGAGTTTTGCATCTAATCCAGGAATAAAGATGATATCTCCTTTTCTGACCTTTTGATCAGAATATTCCTCGAGATTAGACAGGGAAATCCCAGCACTAGATCTCTTTTCAGTCTCCGAGTCGAGACTCAGGAATCTTAACTCAATAGGAGCTTTATATTTTATGGCCTCATAAAAAACCTGAATAGGACCACCGATATCTAAAAGATGAACTTCCGGAGGTACGATGAAAAAGATCCTGACAACTTGCATTCATCAAAGCTAGCAAGTGAAGATCAGATAAAGATTTTTCTAAAAACAAATCCAATAGTGCAACCTTTTGAAAATGCAATTGTCTATTTATTTTGTAATTAGGAATCATATGGTATTACTTTGATTAAAAACGGAAATGAGCATAAAGATTCCATGATGAATCTATATCCACGCTGGATGAATCGATTCGTCAATGTGGTTTATCGCGAATTCCAATAAAGGGCACCTTTAAAAAGAAATAAGATGAAATTAGGTGGATTTGAAGAAATAGTACTTCTGGCAGTAGGCGCGCTTGGAGATAACGCATACGGAGTGACCATCCAGTCGATCTTGAAAGAAAAAATGAAAAAGAATCCGAGTATAGGTGCGTTGCATTCGGCGCTTTATCGCTTGGAGGAGAAAGGATTTTTGACATCTCATGAAGGCGGTGCCACCGCAGAAAGAGGGGGAAGGCGAAAAAAGTATTATCAAATTACATCAGGCGGACGACAAATCCTGGAAGAGACCAACGCGCTTCGAATGGAGTTTGCGAAAAGTATTCCAGGATTAAACCTAAGCGTAGATTAAAATGAAAAGTCATCCACCAAAGTGGGCAGACCGACTTTTAGATTGGTTTTGTCCCCCTGAATTACTTGAGATTATTCGTGGTGATCTCTATGAGATCTACCACAGTAGAATTAAAAAAAGGTCTCGGTTCCAAGCGAATGTTCAGTTTGTGATGGATGTCTTGAGTACTTCACAGATGATATCGAAAAGTAAAAGGTTAAATTCAAATAAAACAGGCATGTACAGGAATTATTTTAAAGTAGCATGGCGCAATCTCTTGCGCTTCAAAACGTATTCTTTGATCAAAATTGGGGGCTTTGCATTGAGCATTGCTTCCTGTCTTCTTATCGCATTGTATATCTTAGATGAAATCAGTTATGACAAGCACACTCCGGATTCAGAGCGTATTTATCGTTTGAGAAATCACTGGGATAAAGAAGGTACTATGCTAGTATGGCCGGCGATGGAAGCTCCTATGAAAAAAGCCATCGAAGAAGACAACCCCGGAACTGAATTGGTAGGACGGCTGATCCCATTTGCCGGTTGGTTTTTAGCCGGATCAAATATGGTGAACATTGAAGGTGAAGAAAGGACCATCTACGAAGAGGGCTTTGTTTATGCCGATCAGGAATTCATTGACATTATTGATCTGCCTATGAAACACGGTGATCGCGCCTCTGCGCTCAAGGAGCCCAACACTATCGTTATTTCTGCATCAAAGGCGGAGAAATATTTTGGCAACACAAACCCAGTGGGTAAAACGCTTTATCTCAACGGAAATAAAGAAAGAAGTTTTCGCATTGGCGGTGTGATGGAAGACCTTCCTTCTAATTCCCAATTTGCTTTTGATTTTATTATCACGCTAACCAGCGAAGAGTTTTGGGACGGTGAGCAATCTTCCTGGTGCTGCAGTAACTATATGACCTATATCAAACTCCATCCTGGGAGAGACCCGGTAGCATTTGCTGAGAATATGAAAGTCATCCAGGAAAAGTATCAGGTGCCCCATTTTATGTCGCAGAATGTTGAAATAGCAGAAGATATGCGAGACCATCGCTTCTTTAGTCTACAACCGCTTACTGATATTCACCTTTATTCTACAGAAATGTTCGATGTTTTCAAAAACGGTGACATTCGGGTAGTGTATATGTTTGGAAGCGTGGCATTTGTTATTCTCCTGCTTGCAATTGTCAATTTCATCAACCTTTCTATTGCTAAATCCTCTACACGCTCCAAAGAAGTTGGCATCCGTAAGGTGATCGGGTCTTCAAGGGCTGAAGTGAGAACGCAGTTTTTGATGGAGTCCTTTTTGTTTACGTTCATCTCGTTTTTCATCGGTCTTCTTCTTGCCTGGGTAGTTTTGCCTCTTTTCAATCAAATTGCGGCTAAATCTTTACATATGCCTTGGGACGATGTTTGGTTTTTAATGGCCTCTCTTGCAGTGGTATTCTTTGTTTCAACCTTGGCAGGATCTTATCCTTCGTTGGTGCTGTCACGACTTATCCCCATTGAAACACTAAAAGGAAAATTCAGGCTGGGGGCCAAAAGTGGAATGTTGCAAAGTGTTTTGGTAACCTTTCAGTTCACTACCTGTGTTGTTTTAATCATTGCAACCATTGTGGTGAGTCGCCAGATGGATTTCATTTTAAATAAAGACTTGGGGTTTGATAAAGACCAGGTAATTCTTTTAAGAGGTACTAACACCATGGGAGACCAACTCCCGGTGCTACGAGACCAACTCAAGCGCCTATCTGAGGTGAAACACGTTTCTTCATCATCCTATTTACCGATTTCCAATATGAGCAGAAACGGAAACTCTTTTTGGAATGATGGTCGAAGAAGTGAAGACAAAGCAATTAGTGGACAGTTTTGGAGAATTGATGAAGCATATCTGGAAACCATGGGGATGAAACTACTTGAGGGGCGAAATCTAAGTAGAGATTTAGCCACCGATTCAGCTTCTGTGATTATCAATCAGCAAATGGTGATGGAGCTTGGCCTTGAAAATCCAATAGGCGCTAAAATCACAAATGGAGATACTTACACGGTAATAGGAGTGATCGAAGACTTCCACTTTGAAGCGCTAACGGAAAATATAAGACCGCTCGCGATGGCCTATGGGACCTGGGCCAATGAAACGACCTCCATTCGAGTAAATACCGATGATATGCAGACTTTTATTTCCAGAATAACCAATGAATGGGATCAACTCATGCCAAACCAGCCTATCCGAATTCAATTCATGGATGAACGTTTTGCGCAGATGTATAAAAGCGTGAAGCGCACGGGGCAGATTTTTTCAGTCTTTGCTTTTTTAGCCATCACCATCGCTGGATTAGGGCTTTTTGCGCTTTCCGCATTTTTAGTGGAACAACGCAGAAAGGAGATAAGCATACGCAAAGTCCTGGGGGCTACGCCTGCCAATCTTTTCAAAACGCTAAGCTCAAAATTGGTTATGCTGGTTTTCATTTCATTGATTTTTGCGCTGCCAGGCGGATGGTATTTCATGAAAGAGTGGCTGGCAGATTATTCTTACCGAATCAATCTGTCTTCAGACATTTTTCTCATCTCCGCCATTTCTATGGTTCTTGTAGCAATCTTCATTGTTAGTTTTGAAGTGGTATCGGCCATCAAACGAAATCCGGCAGAGACGTTACATGCAGAGTAGCATAAGATCCTTCTGGTGGAATTGATTAATGAATAAAATTCTTCAGGGCATCTCTAAACACTTAGTTCAAGAATTTGAGGTAGCGTTTTTTTTCTGAGACAAGACGTCAAAAACGGAGTTTAACCGCGTTAATTAAGTATTTTGATAACGAAGTATCAGGAAAAAGATCGTCTCAAAAATTGAAAGTGAGTGTTTAGAGATGCCCCTTATCCATTCCATTAGATTTTGCATGAAAATGGCTCAAAAAACGGAATAAACCGAAAGACCGTCTATTGCCCATTAGTGGGACAAAGAAACCGAATTAGTATTTGAAACGTTTGTTTCATTATTATGCCAAAGTCCGTCACATTTGATCGAGAGCAGGTAATTGAGAATGTTACAGAACTCTTCTGGAAGAAAGGTTATAATGGCACTTCCATGCAGGACCTGGTAAATGTTACAGGTTTAAACCGCTCAAGTTTTTACAATTCATTTGGCGATAAGTTCACACTTTTCCTGGAGGCGCTTAAACATTACCAATCTCTTCAGCGTGACTACCTGCAAGAGCTATCTAATACCGCAAAAACGCCAAAAGAAGCGATACAGTCTCTTTTTGAAGGTATTAGTCAGGAACTGGCCTCGGAGCAGGAAACCAAGGGATGCTTTATCTCAAACTGCATTTCTGAGCTTGGTAATCAGGATGCACAGGTGCACCGGTTTCTGGTTGAAAACAAAGACCAGATGGTCAATACTTTTAAAATATTAATACAGGAAGCTCAACAACAAGGAGAAATCGATGCATCAAAAGATGCGAAAACATTGGCACTTTATCTCTTTTCCAATCTCAATGGGCTGAGGATCACTTCCATGATTGAATCGGATATACAGGGAGTAACAGATTTGATTATCAGTGTTTTATAAATTTTATAAATTTTTTTGAAACGATCGTTTCATAACATCCGTTTATTTGGACTATTCATTTCAAATAAAACTCAGAACACAATCAAATGGGAAAACTAGAAGGAAAAGTAGCCATAATAACAGGCGCCAATAGCGGAATTGGATTAGCTACCGCTAAGTTATTCGTGCAAGAAGGTGCGAAAGTTGTCATTACTGGGAGACGCCAGGAAGCCTTGGATGAAGCAATAAAAGAAATCGGAGGAGAGGTGAAGGCGATTTTAGCTGACGCAGCAGACCTTACTAAAACAAAAGAAGTTGTTGAAAAAACCGTAGCGGCTTTTGGAAAAATTGACATTCTTTTTGCCAACGCCGGCGTCGCTTATTTTTCTCCACATGCCGAGATTACCGAAGAATTCTTTGATTCTCAATTTAACATCAATGTGAAGGGCCCTTTCTTTTTGATTAAAGAAGCCATTCCTCATTTGAATGAAGGAGCGGTGATCATTGGAAATACCTCTGTTGCCGGTCAGAAAGGATTTGACGGAACAAGTGTGTACTCCGCCACAAAAGCTGCATTCAGGTCACTATCAAGAGTGCTGGCAAGCGAATTGAAGGAGAGAAGAATTAGAACGGTTAGTATCGCGCCCGGTCCAATTGAAACGCCTATTTACGACAAATTAGGCATGCCGGAAGAAGCAGTGCAAGAAATGGGAGCAGGCTTTGTAGAACAAGTACCACTCGGACGGTTTGGCTCTTCGGAAGAATTGGCAAAAACCGTCCTGTTCCTCGCATCTGAAGATGCCTCCTATGTGAATGGAGTAGAGTTAGAAGCTGACGGGGGCTTAAGTCAGGTTTGATCTACTCATGATAAAAGAATTGAAATAGGCTCTTAATAACTAGCTCTGGCAAGCTGCAAACAAAGAAAATAGATCATTTAGATAAAGCAAGCACTACAAATCAGTATGTTTCTAGATTTAAATGTGCTCACATGCATGCTAACCCCCATTTTTCATATTTATTAAGTGCCTACTTCAATATATTAATAAAGTGAATGCGCCTACTCTTTCTAAAAGACTCAAAATTTTCTTTTTTGAATTTTGACCTTTGCAAGAAACAGCAAGCACATTCATTTTTATCTATTGCTAGATGTATTTCTTTCTTCAAATTTATATCCAAGTTTTTTCATTATGAATGGGACAACCCATCCATTAAAAAACATGATTGAAAAAGAAAAAAAATAGACCACCAGAACCCAAATTCAGTTGGATTAAAAAGACCCTTTTGGCAGAAGCCACATACAAATTGGACTGAAAACAACTGAAAATAAAAGTGATGTGGAAAGCGATTTTCTTTTCATTTTCATTCAAAAATTAACTGTCTGGTAATTTCATATGCAGCTCCGGCAATAAATCCCTCTGAAAACATATTTGTGAATGTTAAAAATATCATTCCCCTCCATCTTTCATTTTGATATTCGTATCCTTTAATTATTTCTAACCAAAAGATTCGAATGATAAATCCTATAATAAGACTGCAATAGCGAACGAATTTATACTCAAAACTTTTTCATTTTATAAGCAAAGGATTTTTTTCTATAGGCATAAAAAAAAATCCTTTGCTTATTAATTTATAAAATTTTTGATCGGCTAAGCCATTAGCGCGCGTTTGAACCTTGCTAGAAATTAGGTTAAGTATACGTTAGTTAAAGCATGAATTTAACATCCTACATAAAACGAGTGCACTTACTTTTTTTAAAAGCTCAAATTTTCTTTCTTGAATTTTGACCTTTGCAAGAAGTAAGCTCATTCATTTTTATCTATCGCTGGATGTATTTCTTTCTTTGAACTTATATCCAAGTTTTTTCATTATGAATGGGACAAGCACAAAGCCTATTATTACTGATAAAAGTGAATGAAAAATTGCCCACCAAAACCCAAAGGAATTTAAATGAAATGACCCTGCTGGCAACAACCAC
Source organism: Bacteroidota bacterium (assembly GCA_038746525.1). Lineage (GTDB taxonomy): Bacteria > Bacteroidota > Bacteroidia > Cytophagales > Cyclobacteriaceae > Ekhidna. Next base: position 6,374 of record JBCDKO010000042.1, on the reverse strand, counting down.
ATATGGTAAGGACAAAACAGTAAAAAAAACACAGTAGCAGAGCCTACCATTCCAGAACCAACTCCTCCTACTATGGTTCCAACAATTGGAAAAGTGACAGAACCAGCGGTTGCGCCTACATATGTTTATTAACCATTCTCCCTGGAAGAATGGTTTTTATGTGTTCCTGGCCCTCCAATAACTTAAAATGAAATACATACCTATCACATTAAAGGCAAGAATTGTGGTAAGGAAGGACAGGGAGAGCTGCGGGAATTTCACCGTGGGAATTTCACCACTCAAATTATTTTTTATTGCGATCAAATATGCCGGAATTTCAAACATATAATCAGGAATTTCGAAATAAAACGAAGCCTCTGCCATCAATGAGTACGCTAATGTCCCTGTGAAAAAACAGATAATGAATATCCATGCCTTTTTGCTGATAGGAGCTTCATATTCCACTTTCTTTGAAGAAGGATTTTTGCGAATCTCCAACATGACTTTTTCAGTAATTCCAGTGTCATCTTTAAGCGCTGCCTCAGAGAAAAGAGCTTTTAAAAGGTCGTCTTGAGGTTTTGTTGACTCATTCATATGTAATTTCTTTTATTCCCATTTTGCTCAAAATACCGAATAGTTTCTTCCTGCCTCTATGCAAGTGGATTTTAACATTCGATTCTTTGAGTTTTGTAACTTCTACAATCTCTTTTATTGAAAGATCTTCATAGTAAAACAAGGTAATAACTGATCTTTCATCAGGTGTAAGTTTATTCAAAGCAAGGTTCAGGACCTTGGCCTTGTCTCTTTGTTGCAGCATATACTGTGGATTATCAATAGCATTCTCAGAAAAACAAACCACGTGGTCAATTCCTGTCTCCATAGGTTTTTTCTTTCTCAATCTTGTTAGTGACTCAAAGTGAGCAATTCGAAGGAGCCAGGTAGAAAATTTAGCGTCACCACGAAACTGCCCTAAGGACCGGTAGGCTTTGGTGAAAGTATCCTGTGTCACCTCTTCTGCATCTTCTCTATTTCCCATCAAATAATTCACGTAATTGAAAACCTTCTTTTGATATTTATCCACCAATATCGCATAGTTGCGCCATTCTCCTGCCAAAATGTGTTGGATTAATTCAGGTTCGGTTTTCATCTTCATTTTGGTCTTAGACTACTTCTCAACTCAATAGGTTACAATTTTCACTTTTTTGTAACCAGTGAAACGGAGGTGTAGTCAATACTGGTGTAAATCGAACAAAATACGAATCATCATATGGAAGAATTTATCTCAATGTTAGTCTTTTTCGGAACAGTCTTCGGAATTGTCTATGTCTATCTAACCACCAGAAACAAAGAGCGGTTGGCACTTATTGAGAAAGGAGTGGATGCCACACTTTTTGCCAGTAAGCCTTCCAGGTTTTCTATCGCCAAGTTCATTCTTAATGTGGCATTACTGTTTATTGGAATTGGGATAGGCATCTTTCTTGGAAATTATCTACATACCGTAAGTGACATTGATGATGAAGTAGCCATTCCTTCTATGCTTTTCATTTTCGGAGGCTTGGGACTGGTGGCTGGCTTTTTCGTCACCAGAAAATTAGAAAACAAAGAATAATCTACTGGAATCCTTTGCAAAACTGGATTTTGGTTCAAATCGAGGCTTTCAGCATTTCAAAAACGTAGTTTGCTGGTCGTAAATGAGGCTTTTGAAATTTTGGGTAACAAAGAGTTGGGCCAAAAGGCGGGTTTTTCAAAGGATTCTACTGTTTTCACCTAAAAACTTAGAAGGTGATGCTTGCTTTTAGTCTTTCCTTACAAACCATTTGAAAGCACTGGTTCTTTGTCGGTGATTTACGATTTCACCAGTAATGGTGTTCCTGGTCATGGTATCCATTTTGCCATTTGTTCCGCCAATGAAACCCACTCCAGGTTTTCTTTTAGAATAATACTTCCGGCTTCAAAATCAGGGGTTTGGCCGTAAATGGGTCTTATTTGAGCGTGAACAATCGCGTCGCTTTGAATGGTTAGAAAACTTGCTTCGGCTACATGCTCCACGCTTATGACATTTCTTTCGGGATGTTGGAATCCCCATCCTATTCGGATTTCTCTTCCTTCCCGAACAGCTTTTTTGAGCGCTTCAATGTCTCCATTGACCACTTTTCCCAGCGCGTCATTTTCATAGATGATTCTCCATTGCTGCGCATGGCTATTAAAGCTAATGACTATTGTGAAGAGGATTAACCGCGTTATTCACTACAACTAGTAGCGGGTTGATTCAAGTAATTGATTTACAGTAGTTGAATAGAATTCTTTGCAAAATTGGATTTTTGGCTCAAATCTAGGCTTTCAGAATTTCAAAAACGTAGTTTACTGGTGGTAAATGAGGCTTTTGAAATTTTGAGTAACGAAGAGTTGGGCCAAAAGGCAGGTTTTTCAAAGGATTCTGATATTCATACAGAATGATTCTTGATTCCTCAAATTTGGGGAACGATTTTGTCATCCCATTCGAAATCAATTACCTCATATTCAACGTTTTACCTTATCTCAATGAATAACACTCGAATTTTTCGGGTTAAGAATGATCTCACCTGATTTTTTAGACTTCTTTACGGTCAAGAACTACGATGGTTTAAACCATCAAATATGATTAACCAATCATTCATCCCCATTTTTGCAAAAAAAGATTCGTGCCATTCAATCCCAAATCCGTAGATCTTCCCATCGTTGAAATACTTGAGGAAGTAAAATTCCAGCTTAGAAACGAAAGTACGCTCATTGTACATGCACCGCCGGGAGCGGGGAAAAGCACTTTGCTTCCTTTGTCCCTGCTTGATGCCGCATGGTTGAATGGGCAGAAAATTGTTATGTTAGAGCCCAGACGACTGGCGGCCAAATCCATTGCTGCACGTCTGGCTGAACTGCTCGAAGAAAAGGTAGGGAATACCGTAGGGTATCGTATTCGATTTGAAACACAGGTTAATCGCCAAACCAGGATCGAGGTAGTGACCGAAGGCATTCTCACCCGTATGCTTCACCAAGATAACTCACTGGAAGGGGTGGGTTTGGTGATCTTTGATGAATTCCACGAACGAAGCATCCATGCAGACCTGGCTTTGGCGCTGTGCAGGGAATCCCAGCAGGTTTTGCGTACCGATCTGCGTCTCCTTGTGATGTCGGCCACGCTAAATATGCCCCTATTGACGCATTTGTTGAAAGCTCCGGTGGTTCAGAGTGAGGGACGACAGTATCCCGTGAAAATAGTTCATGAGGGAGATCAGGATCAATTTCTCTTACCTGAAATGACGGCCAATACGGTGATAAAGGCCTCAAAAGCCCATGAAGGAGACGTGCTGGTATTTTTACCCGGTCAGGGAGAGATCACCAAATGCGAAGAAATCCTGAGGTTTAAACTCCGAGGATTCGCCATACATCCACTTTATGGGCAACTCCCCTATCATAAACAGAGAGCAGCGATACTGCCCGATCGTGATGGCCGCAGGAAAGTGGTGCTAGCCACCAACATTGCCGAAACCAGTTTGACCATTGAAGGAATCAAAATGGTAGTGGATACAGGTTTTGGACGTACCATGAAATGGGATCCCAAGTCGGGGTTGTCCCGTTTGGAAACGGTCCGGATTTCCAAAGACTCTGCGGATCAGCGCGCGGGAAGGGCTGGAAGGCTCAGTGCCGGAGTCTGTTACCGCATGTGGTCCAAAGCTACGGAAGGGCGTTTACAAGAACACCGAACTCCAGAAATTCTGGAGGCAGACCTTACTCCACTGGCACTGGACCTCGCCTCCTGGGGTATCACCGATCCGCAAGGCCTCACCTGGCTCTCTCCACCTCCAAAAGGAGCATGGGAAGCAGGAGTGCATACGCTCCATGAGCTAGAGGCGCTGGATAATGGCCTGATTACGGAACACGGGAAAAACATGCACACGTTGCCGTGCCATCCAAGGCTGGCACACATGATGTTAATGGCCAGGGAGGAAGGATTGATCAGCTTAGCAGCAGATATTGCGGCCTTGTTGGAAGAGAGAGATCCACTTGGTAAAGAAGCGGGGATCGATATCAACAACCGGATCAAAGCGCTGAGGACGCATCGGAGGGAAGATCGAAAAGGGGGAAGGTTTGACCGGTTAGAAAAAATTGCCCGCTCCTATCGGCAACTTTTTGATGAAGAGGCGGATAACGATGCTTTTGACCCGTACGATACAGGGTTACTGGTTACCCATGCTTTTCCGGAGCGCATTGCCCATAGTCGACCAGGGAACAATGCCCAGTTCAAGCTGGCGAACGGGCGAATTGCCATGGCGGGTCATCGGGATGATCTCGCGCATGAATCGTGGCTGGCAGTAGCCAATCTCGATGCCCGTGATGGGATGGGAAAAATATTTCTGGCCGCTCCACTCAACCCCAAAGACCTGGCTCCGAGAGTAAAAGAAGTGGAGGTGGTGGAGTGGGACACGGAAGACGGTGGATTGAATGCTTCCACAGACCTTCGAATCGGAAGTATTGTCTTGAAATCGGTTCCATTACCTCATCCTGACCCCTCGCATCTGCTAGGAGCAATGATCAAGGCCATAAAAAAAGAGGGCCTTGCACTCCTGGATTGGAGTGAAGACGTGGAACAATTACAATACCGGGTGAAAAGCATCAATAAATGGCTGCCCTCCTACAACTGGCCAGACTTTAGTACGGGCCGTCTGCTAATGACCAGTGGAGATTGGTTGTCTCCTTACCTGTCTGAGGTGAAGAAACCTCAAGATCTAAAGAAAATCAACCTGTACGATGTGCTGCTCCATTCACTGGATTATGAAAAACAGCAAGAACTTAAACGATTAGCTCCATCCGGGATGAAAGTGCCTAGTGGCTCCAACATCAAGATCATGTACCGGGACAACGGGGAAGCACCCGTGCTGGCGGCTCGTATTCAGGAACTCTTCGGAATGATTGAAACCCCAACGGTCAATGATGGAAAACAACCGCTTCTCATTCATTTACTTTCTCCAGGGTTTAAGCCTGTGCAGGTCACTTTTGATTTAAAAAGCTTCTGGGACAAAACCTACTTTGAGGTTCGCAAAAATCTGAAGGGACGCTACCCCAAGCACTACTGGCCGGACGATCCGTGGGCGGCCAAAGCAATAAAAGGTGTGCAGAGGAAATAGTTAGTATTCATACTGAATGATTTTTGATTCCTCAAATTTGGGGACTATGTTGGCATCCCATTCGAAATCGATTATCTCTTATTCAACGTGTTACCTTATCTCAATGAATAACACCCGAATTTTTCGGGTTAATAACGAAGTATCAGGAAAAGATCATCTCAAAAATTGAAAGTGGGTTTTTAGAGGTGCCCTAAAATAGATTCGATGGCTATTTGTACATCGAAATCTTAAAAAAACTTACGGAATGAGCTAAAAACATTGTTTCTTTCAAGATACAGTTTTCTTAAAGACACTAGTTATGATCAGTATCTTGCCACACTTGTTACGGATTTCACATGTTTTGAGCCGCGACTAACAACCAGACTCCACTATGAGTAGCTCCAACTCCGCAGCCTTCAACGAAGACTCCGCGACCTTCAACTAAGACTCCGTAACCCTCAACTAAAACTCCGCAGCCTTCAACCAAGACTCCGCAACCCTCAACGAAGACTCCGCAGCCTTCAACGAAGACTCCGCAGCCTTCAACGAAGACTCCGCAACCTTCAACTAAGACTCCGCAACCCTCAACTAAAACTCCGCAGCCCTCAACGAAGACTCCGCAACCCTCAACGAAGACTCCGCAACCCTCAACGAAGACTCCGCAACCCTCAACTAAGACTCCGCAACCTTCAACCAAGACTCCGCAACCTTCAACTAAGACTCCGCGACCCTCAACGAAGACTCCGCAGCCTTCAACCAAGACTCCGCAACCCTCAACTAAAACTCCGCAGCCTTCAACGAAGACTCCGCAGCCTTCAACGAAGACTCCGCAACCCTCAACGAAGACTCCGCAACCCTCAACGAAGACTCCGCAGCCTTCAACTAAAACTCCGCAGCCTTCAACGAAAACTCCGCAGCCTTCAACGAAGACTCCGCGACCTTCAACTAAAATAGTTGAATGTACAATCGATCCTTATCGAAAAAGCCCCCTAAAAGAAGCGAAGATTTCCCCTGGTTTAGGGGAGAAAATAAAAGTCCATCCGGTTATTTACGACGCTATCCAGGCAAAATATCAGTCTAAAAATACCTGTTACCTTTCTTGACCGGAGGAATTTTTTCTCGTATGCTTGCAGTTGAAATTAACCTGATATGAAGAGCAATTCTGCATTATCGCTTCGTACTATCCCGCTTTTTTCTTCGAAATGGGCACTAACCAGTCGGGAATGCGCTGCTTCGGAGACTTCCTTTACCGCC
>JBCDKO010000041.1:0-27901 GCA_038746525.1 Bacteroidota bacterium | reverse complement strand
TGCCGTGGAACATCTGCAAGCCTATCTAGACGAGTATTGTTACCGATTTAACCGCCATCTGATGAAGGATAAACTATTTGACCGTCTGATGGATAGAATGGTGGCTCATAGCCCGGTCTACTGCAAAAACTTGACTATTTACTAAGTGCCTACTTCAATATTTTAATAATAGATTAGAGTATCATTTTATTAAAATAATCAACTGAGAAAATAATTTTTACAAAATAATGTATTTTTTAATTTCACAATCCGGTATGGGTGCTTGTAGGAAGTGATAATTGATGAAAATCAGGACATTATTTTTTTTTGGAAACAGCCCTACCTCTACCTTTTTTCTCGGGTGCTTTTTCCGCAAGTTCTTTACACGCTTCAAAGGTTAGATCTTCTGGTTTCTTGTCCTTTGGTATTTTTACGTTTTTCTTTCCAAACTTGATGTATGGACCAAACCTTCCATTCAATACAAAAACTTCTGGATCTTCGTCAAAAGTTTTAATGTATTTGTTTAGGTCAGCCGCTCTTTTTTCATGAATCAACTCAATAGCCTCTGCTTCACTTATTGATAATGGATCATGCTCTTTCTTCAATGAAACAAATTTCCCGTTATGTCTGATATATGGTCCATATCTGCCTACCGCCGCTACTATTTGCTTATCCTCGAAAGTCCCAACTTCCCTAGGTAGCTTGAACAGTTCTAGTGCTTCATCTAAGGTGATTGTATCCATGAATTGACCGTGCTTCAGACTAGCGTATTGAGGTTTTTCCTCTCCTTCAACTAATTCACCCTTTTGCACATAGGCACCATACTTACCGTGCCGAGCATAGATTTTTTTACTGGTTTTAGGATCTTCACCTAACTCTCTTACTTGGTTTACTTTTGATCTATCCAAGTCTTTTGACTTTTCGACAGTAGAGTGAAACCCGCCATAGAACTGATCAATCATTTTGTTCCAAAGCGTTTTGCCATGAGCAATATCATCAAACTGTTGCTCTACATCTGCAGTGAAGTGATAATCGATCACATCGGGAAAGTGATCTACTAGAAAGTCGTTCACTACCATTGCAGTATTTGTCGGAAATAGTTTATTTTTCTCTGCCCCGGCAATTTCTTTAGCTTCATTGCGTCTAATCAAGGCACCATTTAAACGCAACTCTACTGATATTCGTTGGTAGCCTTCCCTTGTATCTTTCTCAACATAATTTCTTTTTTGGATCGTTGAAATGGTCGGAGCGTAGGTAGAGGGTCTTCCTATACCCATTTCTTCCAATTTTTTTACAAGACTTGCCTCGGTATACCTTGGGGGATGCCTGCTAAATCCTTCTTTTGCTAATAATTCTTTCAAATCCAAAACCTGACCTATAGAAAGAGGAGGAAGCATATTCGTATTTTCTTCGTTAGCTTCATCATCAACTGATTCAATATAAACCTTTAGGAATCCCTCAAATTTGATGACTTCACCTTTAGCCACCAGCTTTTCTTCTGTCGTTGAAACATCAATAGTAGCAGTTGTTTTTTCTAATTGGGCTTCAGACATTTGAGAAGCAATAGCCCGCTTCCATATTAGTTCATAAAGTCTTTTCTCTGCTTCATCATTTCCAGCAATCTCCATTTTAAAGTTGGTTGGCCTGATTGCTTCGTGAGCTTCTTGTGCACTGGCGTTTTTAGTTTTAAATGTTCTTCTGCTAGCGTATTGCTCTCCATAATTTTTATTTATCGCTTTGGCTGCTGCTAATAAAGCCTCTTCCGACAGATTAAGAGAATCTGTTCGCATATAGGAAATTTTCCCTGCTTCATATAGTTTCTGAGCGATAGACATTGTTCTTGCAACAGAATAACCAAGTTTTCTACTTGCTTCTTGTTGCAGTGTAGAGGTAGTAAAAGGAGGTGCAGGTGATTTTTTTGCAGGTTTAGTTTCCAAGTTTTCAATTGAGAACTTTCCATCTTTGCATTTTTGAAGAAAATCATCGGCTTCTTTTTCAGTGTTAAATTTTTTAGGAAGCTCTGCTTTTAATATTTTATCTCCTTTTAATGTGAATAAAGCTGTAACCCTGAAGCTAGAGACAGGCCTAAATTGCGCTATTTCCCGCTCCCTTTCTACCACTAATCTTACTGCAACAGATTGAACGCGCCCCGCCGATAAACCACCCTTGATCTTTTTCCAAAGTATTGGTGAAAGCTCAAAACCAACAAGCCGATCGAGGATTCTTCTCGCTTGCTGTGCATTTACGAGATCTATATCAATACCTCTTGGATTTTGAATAGCATTTTGAATAGCGTTTTTTGTGATCTCTCTAAACACAATCCGCCTGGTTTTTTTATCTTCCAGGTTCAGTGCCTCGGCCAGATGCCAGGAAATTGCTTCTCCTTCACGATCATCATCCGAAGCAAGAAAGATAGTTTCTGCTTCCTTGGCCAATTTCTTCAGTTCTTTCACCACTTCCTTTTTGTCTTTCGAAATTTCATACGTTGGAGTAAAACCGTTAGAAATATCAATCGCGGAATCGTCTTTAGGTAGATCTCTCACATGGCCGTAAGAAGATTTTACTTGAAATTCTTTTCCTAAATAGCCTTCAATCGTTTTTGCTTTTGCCGGCGATTCTACAATTACAAGATTTTTACTCATAGTAATGAATTTTGAGATATAAACATAACACCACTATTTTAATCCTGTTTAACCAAAATTTGAAAAAGGAATAATGTTTTAGTTCTGATTATTATTATTAATGGCTGTTCATTACCTTTAAAAAACCTTCCGAAATGAGTTAATTATGTCAACGCTCTATTTAATCAGGCACTCATATGCTGAACACACAATCAACATGCAGGACAAAGACCGAGCCTTGACTGCTGAGGGAATAAATACCGTAAGGTCTTTAGGGAGGCATTTAATGAAAACTTCCTTCAACCCTTCTGTAATCTTGTGTAGTACAGCGCAACGCACAAAAGAAACAGCCATAAATCTGATAGAAGAATTAGAAATAACGGAAAATAATATTGTGTTCAAAGATACGATTTACAATGCCTCCGTTAGAGAATTGTTACAGGAATTAAATGCCTTAACAAAAGATACCAAAGAGGTTGGAATGATTGGACACAATCCTTCAATCACTTATCTCGCCGAATACCTTACCGGAGAGAGTATTGGTAATATGGACCCATCCGGTTTAGTTACTATTTTGTTTAAAAATCAAAGTTGGAGCGAAATTTCACAGGGATCCGGATCCCTGATGTCTTATTTTCATCCAAGTCAATTGAATGTATAACCCTAGCGAAGCAGGAAAAAAAGGAACAATATTCGGTCTGCCTCATTCACTCAAAGAAGCGGATCTTGTTTTTTTACCAATCCACTTAGACGCAACTGTTTCATCTGCAGACGGCACCGCCAAGTCTCCAAGCCTGATTCTTTCAGAATCCTCACAGTTAGATCTTTCATTGATTTCAATTGAAAACCCTTGGCAATTGAAAATGGCCATGCATCCAAAAATCGTTGCAAAAAGCCAAAACGAAATCCACAGAGGAAGAGCAAAGAATGTAATCAAAGCCTTTGAATTAGGAAAAAAGGTAGATCAGGAGCAGCTACACTTTGTGAATGAGTTTTGCCAAAAGGTTGTGATAGAAGTGGAACGTGTAAGTAAGTTATTACTTGAATCAGAAAAAATTGTTGCAGTAGTAGGTGGAGATCATTCATCTCCATTGGGGCTGATGTATGCCTTGGCCTCCAAATATGAATTTGGTATTCTTCAAATAGATGCTCACATGGATTTAAGAGACGCGTATGAGGGTTTTCTGTATTCTCATGCAAGTATTATGTTCAATGCACTAAAGAATGATCATATTATACATTTGACACAGGTTGGAGTTAGAGATTTCTGCGAGGAAGAGGAACGTTTGGTAGAGAGAAGCCAAAATCGGATAGATGTTTTCTTCGATGAAAACATTTTTAGTCAGAAGCAAAAAGAAGTTAATTGGAAAAAGCATTGTAAAGCAATAGTTGAGACATTACCAGATTTAGTATACATCAGCTTCGATATAGATGGACTGGAACCTTCACTTTGCCCACATACTGGCACTCCTGTACCCGGCGGACTTACTTTTCACGAAGCGGTTTATTTAATAGATCAGGTAGCAAGATCTGGAAAAAAAATCATTGGTTTTGATGTCTGCGAAACGGGTAATTATTCTTGGGATGCTCGTGTTGCATCTCGCATACTATTTAGACTAGCTGCCTGTACGGGAGTATCCAACAGATTACTGAGATTTAAGTAAATCAGAAAGAAAAGTTCTGAAATTCTCAGAGTTGTATTTTGCCATGCCGTGATTTTCTGCAACAATAAATCCATCATTAGATAGCACATAAGTCGTTGGAATTGAACGTACGTTGTAATTATTTGGCAGGTGTGAATTTAGGAAGTAGATCGGAAAGTTAAAACCTTTTTTTTCTACATATTTTAGCGCTTCTTGTGGCTCTTTATCTAGCGAAATCATTACGTAAGCTATCGAATCTGCAGTAATCTGATACAGCTTATCAATGTTCGGCATCTCCGCAATGCATGGAGGACACCATGAGGCCCAAAAATTCATAAAAACCACCTTGCCTTTAAAAGATTCAAATGGTATGAGGTTACCCATCTCATCTTTTATGGTGAAATCGTAAGCCGCTTTTCTGACTTTTTCTAATTTGTTAGGACCAATAATACCTGTAGATAAAACAACTTGCTGAAGTTTGCCGATTATTTGTTTATGCCAATCTCCTAAATAAATACTGCTTGTAACAACTGTCAATAATATCCATCCAATTAATTCTCTTTTTTTCTTCTTGTCCATTTATCTAATAAGGTTTGTCTAGTAGAATTTCTGTTGATCTAAGAATTTGGTAAGAAAAATTTGTTCATTGTCCGTGAAGAGATATGAAAATACTGTTTGATAAATCTAGTTTCAGAAATCGATGAAAATAAAGTAACGATAAAAGTTTTCATCTTGTCCTTTTTTTACTCAAATCTTTCTGGTCAAAAAATCAAAGCATAAAGAGTTGTATTGGTTGGGTTAAATCAGCCTTCAGGTTATCGCAACAGGTGTTGGTTTTGTGAAAATGGGATCTTGAATTAGGTGCTCTGTATGTCCGTATGATTATTTATCGCTGGTGTAAATCACTCAGTACCGCTTTTAGCCCTGTTTTCCTCATTTTTATCGTTTATCCTTGCTGTTAGCTTCCTATGGTGGTAGGGCACCGGACTAAGGGTTCATCACCATGCCTAATCTAATCATTCTTTCAAATTTAAATCACCCCCATCTTCTTCATGATGAAGCTCGCGCTTTTATTCTCACAAATTCCATCTCTCAGTTGATAATCAAAAACAAGTTCATCTTTTACAATTTCCACTTCAAATCGCTTGTTAGCAAGTATTTTGGGATATTCATTGGTTATTTTACAAACTTCAAGATCGTGTGTAGCGATACCTCCAAAAGCTTTCTTTTTCACCATTTTTCGAACCACTTCAATAGTTCCATTTCTTTTATCGTCAGAATTAGTGCCTCTGAGTATTTCATCCAGCAGCACAAAGCAGGGTTGCTGATTTAGCTGATCCATGATATTTTTCAGTCGCTTTACCTCTGCATAAAAATAGGATTCACTATCACTGAGAGAATCAGACAATCGCATAGAAACCAATACTTTTAATGGATGGATATCTGCTTTCTTCGAAAAAACAGGAGCCCCTATTCCTGCTAATACCATAGTCACACCTAAAGCTCGAAGAAACGTACTTTTCCCTGACATATTGGATCCAGTAAGTATAAAAAAGCGGTTTTTGCTAAAATCAACGGAGTTCGTAATGGCTCTTTCTTTATTTAGAAGTGGATGACCTACGTTTTTTAGTTTAATGCGATACTCCGTGTTAATAGCAGGAAAAACAAATTCAGGATGATTAAAGCTGAAGCCAGCCAGGCTATTGAGCTTTTCAAACTCTCCTATTGTATCTAACCAATGGCAGATAAGAGAGCCATAGAGCTGTCTCCATTGTGAAAATCCCCTAAGTACGTGGATGTGATACAGAAGAAGGCCATTGAGAAGAGGACTGGCAAATACATTAGCTACATGTTCCATACGGCCAAAAAGAAGCGACAATCGGTGAATGGCTTCACTTGCTTTGACTCGTTTAGATACAATGGAATTTTGAAGTGTCCTAAGTTTAAAAGAACTAAATGACTGATTCTCTATGAGCTTCAGTAGTAATGAATAGTGCCTTAGAATAACTTCAACTTTTGTTGAGGGTATAAGTTCTTCACGAATCGCTCGAAACTTGATTCCCAGAATGCCAAGATTAATTAAGAATAGTAGGAACGCAAGATTTCCAAAAACTTTGAGCGGTTGTATTAAATAGAATAAGAGAAGGATTAGTGTTGTCGCAGGAATTACAAAAGACAAGACTTTGATAATCGCCTGTTCTTTGACCGGAGGCCGGGATGACCACTTCACGAGATCCTGAAAATTTTTGGTTGTTTCTCTATCAATTGATCCTATGGCAAGAAATTGTTGACGCCAATCGATCAAAGGCGTAAGTTCTTTAACCGCCTCTTGTGTTTGAAGGATCATATCTTTGTGCAATATGTTAAGCAGGCTATCTGCCAAAATCTGTTTTCCGCGGACTGTACCCGTTCGGTTTAACATCTGAAAAATCGACTTTTTCCCAAAAAAATCCAGGTCATAGGAGTAGGAATGATCGTGTTGAATAAATTCCTCACCTGATTCGAATGGAGCATCCTTCCCTGTTAGGAAGTCAAGTTCATTTTTATTGACTTTAATTTTTGATTGGACGAGCTTACTTAACCATCGAATAGACTGATGTTTTTTAATCAATAAGAAAAACGCAATTAACGTAACTATGCTTGTTACATAGAAAATGACTGTACCTGTCTGATATCCCTGATATACCATGAAGCCCGTTACTAGCAGAGTAAATAACCTTGCTGCACTGGTTCTTCGATCACTAACTAACAACTTGTTAGATTCCCTTTCTAGACGATCAAGGTTGCTGTGATATATTTCCACACTTATCTGTTATTGTCCTTTTGTGTTTTGATAGGAACCTGCGGAGTAGGAGTGCCGTGTGATCCATCTTTGCAACACATAGGTAAATTTTCATATGCTTGCGCATCACGTGCAAGCGTGTCTGCATGGTATCCTACTTTTGTGATTCGCTTCCTTAGTGTTTGAACATCTGTTTTTTGGGGGTTATAGAGGATTGTTAGTACTTTATTACCTAGGTTCAATGTCGCATCCTTAACTCCTTTTTCAAAAGTCAAGTCCTTCTCTAAAGTATATTTGCACATTTCACAAATAGCAGAGGTCTGAATTTCTATTTGATATCCATTTCTTACTTCAATGGGCTTTTTTTGAGCTAAAGACTGCAATGAAATAAGGATGAAGATGAGAACTAGAATGTTTTTTTTCATCTCCATTAGGAAGTAGGGTCTTCCCTTTTTTTGATTTATTTTCAATGCTAAATTCATCATTTTAAAAGTTAATTCTTAATCTTATATCTAAATCCTGCATAAATCATACGCCCGGCGATAGGCGCCCAAATTATTGAAGCATCAAATTCGTTTCCAAAAGGATTTTCCGCATCGATGATCGGATCACCTTGAGTAAACCCCAGTAGGTTTTCAGAGCCCAAGTATACACTGCCCCATCGAAAACCTCTACTTAGCTGTGCATTCATATGAAAGTAATGTGGTGTGTCATTTGGTTTTTGGAATTCCTCAGGTTTATCAGATGTGTCAGGTAGCCTGCGAGAACCGTACCATTGCAGAGTGTAATCAATTTTCCATTTATCAAATCGTGTTGCATATTCAATGTTTAGGAAGAACCTGTTTCTAGGATTAAATGGAGCCTGCCTTAAGGCATCATTGATTGTCATTCGAATGTCGTAAAACTTATAAGCGGCCTTTGTACTTAAGCGGTCAGTGAATCGGTAGTTTCCTTCCAGTTGAAAGCTATGTGCATATGATTCGCCTCGCAAATGATACACCCTCAATTGGCTGGAATTGGCATCCATGTCGTAGATGAATTGATTTTCAAAAAAGGTGTAGAAATAATCCATGATAAGATTCAGTTTTTTATCATCCACGTTTACTGCCGTTACCAAACTTCCCCCAATATTCCAGGAGATTTCGGGTTTTGGTTCTTCTTCAATGATAAGTTGTCTGGATGATATTAATACATTGCTGTTTTCAATAATGGCATTAGGAGTGCGATAGCCTCTGCCTATTGCAGCGCGGATGGTGGTATTATTGGAAAGTTGATATCGTGTATGAAGCCTTGGAGTAAAATAGGTTTGATAAAGATTATGAAAATCCATTCTAATTCCTGCCAGGAGGGTAAATTCATCACTCGGGATAAAGGTATATTCATAGTATAGTCCAGGAACGATCTCCCTACGATTAAATGCTGAATCGGCATAAACTTCATCCACTTCATCCACTAAAATACTTGCTCCGGTCTTATACTGGTGAAAAGAGTTTCCAATGATGTTTTGAAAAATGATATTTCCATAAATGGTTGTTTCTTCTCCTTCGTAATTATTTCTTCCAAATCCACCATTTATATCCAGGTATGAAGCAGAGTAAATGAACCCCCAACCTTTATAGGGTTTATGTGGAAAGAGCAATCCTGTTTTGCCAAAAATTTCCATTCTGGTTGTGTTATTGGAAAAGCCATATTCAGTGGATGTTCTAAAATTATCGCTCAAACCAAAACCAACTTGCCCTCCGGCTTTTTCATCCCACATTACCGTGATCCCTAGTTGAGAAACCAATTTATCTCCCTGGTATTTATATCGGTTCATAAAGTTGATTTGCCTGCCCTTTGGGAGATCCAAAAAATCATCATTGTTTTGATCTATTTCACTATTAAAATAATTGGAGTGAAGCAGAAGTCCTACATGCCATTTGTCGTTCAATTTTCTTGCATGGTTTAAGTTGACTTCCAATCGCCCAAATGAATTGACATATGCATTTGCAAAAAGCTTTTCACTAAATTCTGGTTTCTTTAGTTCCACATTTATTTGTCCGGTCATCGATTCATACCCATTTACTACTGTTCCGGCTCCTTTACCTATATCAATTACCTGGATCCAGGTACCGGGAATATAGGAGAGACCATACCTTCCTGTGAGCCCTCTCACATGGGGAATATTTTCCCGGTTGATTTGGACATATCGGCCATCTAAACCAAGCATTCGAATTGTTTTGGTTCCGCTGATGGCATCCACTAAGGATACATCTACAGAGGCATTGGTTTCAAAACTTTCAGACAAGTTGCAACAAGCTGCTTTTGTTAATTCAGCTTCCGTAATTACTTCATTATGTCTTGACTCCAAATTGTCAATAAAGGTGCTGCTTGCCTGTACCTCTACTTGCTCCAATTCTGCGGTATTTTCTTTCAGCATAATTCGCATGATCTCGGTATAATCAGCGAACAACGTATCAGAAATGAACCCAGAGTAAGAGATTACGAGTGTGGAGTTTCTTTCAGTGGATTTAAGGTCGAAGTGACCAGTTGTACCCGTTACGGTACCATTTTGAGTATTTAATTCCAAAATAGTTGCTCCAATAAGAGGCTGTTTTTTGACGTCAACCACGATTCCTCTAACAATTTGTCCATCAGATGAAAACAATATGAATATAGTAGATATGAAAAGTATTGATGTAAAAATATGTTTCATGTATAATAGGTTTATTTCCGATGGTTATATGAAATTCATGATAACCGCATCGAAAGACCGATTCATCCAGCAGTTAGTATACATTCGCCTTCGAATCTTTACGTTTATTTTATGAGATTAGAGTAGAGTTCAGACCCTTGAACATGTCTAGGAATCTTAACAGGCCATAAAGCGCTGAAATTGTATTCAGCATGACTTATACTATATCAGAAATACTTGATAATCAGATTGAAAATCTACGTCGGGAGGGGGAGGGAAGTAGTCTTTGATCTGAGGAGATTCCCGATTAATAAAAGTGAATTTATCAAATAAACTGAACGTAATGCCACTTAATTCAAATAAATCTGGGTAACTATTAAATTCAAAGGAAACCTGCGCTACTTCTTTTATTTTCAGTTCTTGAATGACCTCTTCACAGCATGGCATAGAAACAGGTTTTCCATGTTCAGCGCAAGGAATCGCTGGTTCATTGATAGTCACCGATTTCAAACGGCCCATGCAGTAGTGCTTATTTAATGTGACACCGATGATTGCATTCAAAAAAATAGCTACCAAGAAGGCATTCATTATGTAGTTAAGCATCTGCACGACGATTAACTACGAAACTAATAGGTTATTGTTGCTATAGTTAAGGATAAAATTATCATTTGTTTTTTCTATTCCTTATTCGTTGAAATCACAAAAATGTTCGAGGAGATAATGTTAAAATCCAGGTACTTATGAGTAATTTTAATTGTCGTCAAAAATAATTGCTCCAATGTTAAAGTCTTCTTACTCATTAGTTTTATTCGTGTCATTATTATCTTGTCGCTTTAGCGAAATAGAAGTAGGTTCTGATTATAGTTACAAAGGGAAATTTAATAGCTACAAAACCTTTTCATTTGTTGAAAACGAAACCTTTGAAGGAACAGATTCAGAAAAGGAAATGATAGAGCATCATGTGACCAGAGTATTGGAAAGATGGGGCTACAGACATAAAAAAGGGAAATCCAATTTTTTGATATTTTACAATTTTTATATTGAAAATGTTAAGTTACGCAGTTACAATCAACCTGAATTTCATTATTGGGTTTATTCAAAGTTTGGTAAGAAATTAGCGAGATTGGAAAGTGATTCAACTTCCTATATGGATGGTGAAGAAATTAGAAATAGAGATGAAGTATACAACTCAAATAACCTGAGTCTAAGGGAAGGAACCATACATATTACTTTTTTTGATAGAAAAAAGGACGAATCTGTATGGCAAGGATATGCTTCAGGTGTTTTTGGGAATAATACCGTTAAAAATGAAAGAACCGTCCAGGCGGCCATCATTCGTATCCTTGATGAATTCAGATTAGTAATTCCTAGTACCTAATTCATCAGTGGCAAGCCCGGTCAAATTTCTTAAGCCTATAATAATTGTAAGGTAAAGGAACTAAAAAGCCAACAATAAGCGCAGGGAATAGTGCTATCCAATACATAGGATCACTAAAAGCAGCTTTTCCTCCTGTGATCATAAAATCTGTAGAAGTCATTGCCAATTCCATTGCCACCATAGAAATAAAAGACATGCCTAAGGCGGTTTTTAGAGCTAATGACCATGAAAACTTTTCCCTTGTTTTCAAAATAGTGGTTTCCAATATAATGGAAGTAAATAATCCAGCAATAATCGCTAGTATCATCTGTATCATGATAGGAGTAAAAGGGTAGTACGCTTGTAAAAAGACAATCATTCCGAAATCTCCTACAGAGCAACCAATCAAACAATTTATTGTATTGAAAGAGGCCCTTTTCCATTTGAACGTATCCTTCCAGAAACCTGCTTTGTTCCTGACTTGATAGCCTTCTTTTTGTAAAAGTTGATCTATTTCAATTGCAGATATATCTCCCTGTACCTTTAAGGCAACTTCTTTATTAATAACAGCAGACCAGTTTTGGATACGAATATCTTTGTCTAAATGAGGCTTTACCTTATTCAAACATCCCTGGCAGTGAAGAGTCGTTTCAAAAGTTTGTGTTCTCATGTTCCTTACAAAGAATATTCATTTCAATGTAGTTTCTATAAACAAGATAACATAAAAAAAGCTATTGAAAACTCAATAGCTATATTCCCTGGTTGACGAAATGATATTTTACCCAACTAACGAAGCAACTAGGATTAACAATAAAGCCAAGCCTATTTCACAACTTAATAGTGCTTTTTTCAATGCTCTTTTTTGCTTAATAGATTGTATAAAAATTGGCCTGTCTTTGTTAGATTTTGCTAAGTAACCAATAAACTTTTAAGTGAAAGGAAATAATCGTTAGACCTACGCTAAGGTTAGATAATGACTTTTAAATTGAAGATGAAGCACTAATGAAAGTTCTTCTAAAGTCATTTTATTTCCATTAATCAATTCACTTTTAAAACAAGTTTTCTTTTGCTTCTTTGTGGTAATATTTATTCTTATTTCACATCGATTATCAGGGATTCACACGATACATTGAAATGTTTGATTTTCAAGTTCAATGTTTGGATTTTTATAGTTGTATAAATTTTATAAAAACCACATTAGAAAGAATACTTAGTAAAAATAGGTTTCTATCAAACATATAAGTAGAGGTACAAGTTAATTGAATCCCACAAAGAATGAGTGAAAGAGAATTAGTTCAAGAACGAATCAGAGAAAAGCAACGTATGCAAAACGCCGCAAGGCATATGACGAAACTTTTTATCGCAACAAGTTCCTTGATTTTCGTCACTTTTATTGTAGTTTGGTTATTCCAGAGTTTGCCTAAGATAATTATTCCAAAAATTTATGAAGTGGCTACATGGTTCATTTTGGTTAGCAGTGCGTTATTGGTACTGAGCCAGATAAAAATTCAAGAAGACGACATAGAGAAAGCCTTCCGTTTCACTGCATTAGGTTTAGTCTCTGGTCTTTTGTTTTCTGTCTTTCAAGTAATTGGTTGGAATGAGCTTTTAAACGCCAATCTTACGTACAAGAACATTTTGTTTCCTTTTTCCTTGGTCCACTTCCTTCATGTTTCTGTCGGACTTTTTTTACTTATAACTGTTTTTAAGAAAATAAGAGAGTACAGAATACATTCCAAATCAAGATATTATGCTTTTAATGTGTTCATGTTTTGGCATTTTCTTGGGGTCGTTTGGCTATTTTTTATCGGTATAGCTTAATCTATTCCTAGTGATCTCAGACACGATAACTGATATAGAATTGTTTTCTACAAAAGGTGATTAGTGGTAATGAATAAAAAGCGACTATATCCTTTGGAATTTGTATCAATTTACAAAGAAAAACTATGGGGTGGAAAAAAAATAAAAACGGAACTTGGAAAGGATTTTGGGAATCTTCCAAATTGTGGAGAAACCTGGGAAGTTTCAGGAGTTGAAGGAAATGTTTCGATAGTAAAGCATGGAGTATTTAAAGGGAAGTCTCTGAGAGAGATGATTAAAGATTATAAAGGCGAGCTTGTGGGTAAAAGAGTGTATGAAAAGTTTGGAGCTAATTTTCCTTTACTTGTTAAGTTCATAGACGCGAATGATGATCTTTCTATTCAAGTGCATCCTAACGATAAAGTCGCAAAAGAAAGGCATAATTCATTTGGAAAAACAGAGATGTGGTATGTCATGCAGGCAGATCCGGGTTCCTCACTAATCATAGGTTTTAATCAAGACCTCAATAAGGAAACTTATTTAGATAAGTTTAGAAGGGGTAAATTGATGGATATTTTAAACCGAGAAGAGGTTGTTGCCGGAGATGTTTTTTTTCTACCTGCGGGAAGAGTCCACACAATTGGGAAGGGACTTTTAATTGCAGAGATCCAACAGACCTCTGATATCACTTATAGAATCTATGATTTTGATCGAGTAGATACTGATGGTAAAAGTCGTAAACTGCACTTTGAGGAAGCATTGGACGTCATGGACTATTCCAAATCTGACGATTATAAGATCAAGTATGAAAACATTACTAATCAAAAACAATCACTGATCAACAATGAATATTTTCATACTAGCAAAATTTGCCTTACTCAATCCTTTTCTGTAAACTTTACTATTGACAGCTTTAAGATATACGTCATCTTGGAAGGAATGGTCGATTTAGAGGTTTCAGGCGAGAGTTATTCTTTCTCTAAAGGAGATGTTGTCTTAATTCCTGCTATTCTCTCCACCTATGATTTTAGACCTTTGGGAAAAGTTTCGATGTTGGAGACACATATGCCTTTAGTAAACAAATAGTAGTGATTCATGGGTTCAATTAAGGTCTAAGCAAAGTATATGTTTCTTATGTAAAAATCATCTGAACTTACAGTGATCCTATCTTATACATTGATAATAGCCTTTCTAAAGCCAGAAGTAATCAAAATAAAAGAGCAATCAGCTATGCTGGGTTAATCTGGTTTTGAATCTTACAATATTTGCTTTAAAATCAAAGCGTTAAAATTTGTTCTTGATCAGGCATTAAAAAATCTGTACATCAGAGTCTTATAGTATTTATCCTACCGTGCTTGCTCAATTGTGGAATGAATGGGAAAAGCTATTTCGAGGATAGAGAGTAAGTCATATTTACTACCCTTTCAATTTATTGGATCGGGCTAGTTGAGAGGATAGGCACTTAATAAACATGAAAAATAGAGTTTAGCATGCACTTGAGCACATTGGGTTTAGAATTCTGCTGATTTGTAGTGTTTGCTTTATCTGAATGATCTATTTTCTTTGTTTGTGACTTGCTAGTTCTATTTTATTAAGTGCCTACTTCGGTGAAACTATTTTACTCGTTATGAAAGGCCAGTATTTGTCATTTATTTTTCTTACATCACAGCTATACTTATTCGAAGTTAAGAGGAGGGTTATTTTTAAAATAACAACAAACAGCTATATAGCTCTTAAAAGCCCCTTTTTTAACTATATTTATTTGGTTGAGTGTTGATAGTTACAAGTGTAAAATAGATTCAATTGAGTTAGAATTTTAGGATAATCCATTTTAATTGTTAAAAGGATTTTATGGATAGAGAAGATACTTAACTCGTAATTTTTTAAATTCATCGATGTTTGTTTGCCAGGTAGCTCTTATTTCCTGTTCGGTCATCCCCATTTCAATTTGCACTTGCAACTGGTCCGAACCAGTAAGTCTTTTGAAGTAACGATTGAAAAAATCTATCCGATTCATTTTTTGGTACGCTTCGATGATGGGCTGTAAAGTGAATGAATAGGTAGGCTTTTGTCCAATCCATGATTTGCCAAAGCATTTTTCATCTTCAAATGGAGGCCATTTTGCGCCTTCTTGTGATTTCGGAGTAAAAGAATAAGTGGTGTCAGGATAATCAGGGTGGCCGATCTGTTGGAAGGCATAATCCGTTCCTCTACCAACAGACATAATGGTGCCCTCGAAAAGACATAGGCTAGGATAGAGCGCGATGCTGAGATCATTTGGAAGATTAGGTGAAGGTTTAACCGGGAGCGAATAGGAGACGGAATGCTTCCAGTTTTGAATAGGGATAATACTTAAATCACATTTTTGTCCATTTGACAACCAACCCTCTTCATTAATCATTTGAGCTAATTCACCAACCGTCATTCCATGCACTACAGGGATGGGATGTATCCCAATAAAGGAACGAAAGGCGGTATCTAAAACAGGTCCATCTACATAGCTTCCATTAGGATTAGGACGGTCGAATATGATTAATGGAATGTTATTTTCTCCGCATGCCTCCATTATATAATGCATGGTACTGATATAAGTATAAAAGCGCACTCCAACATCTTGTATATCAAAAATCATTACCTCTACCTCTTTCATTTGATCTGGCGTTGGCTTTTTGTTTTTTCCATAGAGAGAGATCAATTCAAAATCTGCTTGTTGATTCTGATAATTAATCGCTTCTCCATCGCTAAAGGTCCCCTTGAAGCCATGTTCTGGAGTGAAGACTTTAATCACCTCTATACTAGAATTAATGAGGGTATCTGTAAGATGTTTTTCCCCAATTAGTGAGCTATGGTTAACAGTTAATGCTACTTTCCTGGCGTTTAAGAGAGGCAGATACTTGGCAACTTGGTATGCTCCTGGTAGAACTTGAACTTCACTTTTTTGCGCTTGATTCGTACAACCCAACATCACTAATCCAAAGAGAATAATCACGGCTTGATTCATAATTTCACAAGTTAGTTTGTTCTTACAGGATTGAAACACTACTTTGTGCAATCTATGAATCTTGCTTATTTCATATCCAATAGAATATCGAAACAATCGGACGGAACATTCTCTGCTGCTATCAATCGGATCGCAGTAGTCAGTACAGGGCTTGGTTTAGCAGTCTTGTTGGTAGCCTTCATGGTTTTGCTTGGGTTTAAGGCACAAATTAAGAACAAGATCTATAGTTTTAGTGGGCACTTGATTGTTAACAAATACACGCTTTCTACCTCGTTTGAAGAGACTTCTATTTCTGTTTCTGATTCTCTTTTGCATCAACTTAGCGAATATCCTCTCACTGAAAGAATACAACCCTATGCAATGAAGGCAGGATTGATTAAAGCGATTAGGCCCAAAGCGGAAACTAATTTGCAAGAGACGAAGGAAGTTCAGGGGGTTATTATGAAGGGTGTAGATCATCATTTTGATACAGCAACATTCAAAAAACACTTGATCATTGGGAAATTTCCGGACTTTTCTGGTAAAGGATATTCTACTCAAGTGGCGCTTAGCCAGAAAATTGCTAATTACTTGCAGCTAAAAGTAGGAGGGGAGGTGATGATTTATTTTGTGCAGGATCCTCCACGCTTCAGAAAGTTACAGGTAGTTGGGATATACGAAACGGGATTAGAGGAGTTTGACGAAAAAATTATTATAGGGGATTTAGATCTAATTCGACGAATTAACGGATGGAATGAAAGTCAGGCAGGAGGAATTGAGTTGTTTATCAATGATTTGGATCAACTTGAAAATGCGGAAAGTGATCTTTTTAATAGCTTGGATATAAACTTATACGTAAATAAAGTCACGGATAAATATGTCCAAATTTTTGATTGGCTGAATTTGTTAAACAGAAATGTGGTTATACTTCTTACTATTATTCTATTTGTAGTTGGTACTAGTATTATATCCATTCTACTTATTTTGATCATGGAAAGGACACAAATGATTGGGGTAATGAAATCCTTAGGGGCTTCTAACCGATTAATTCAAAGCGTTTTTATCTGGAACGGCATTCGGCTGATTGTCAAGGGATTGATTTTGGGAAACATCGTTGGTATTTCCCTAGGGTTGATCCAATATTTTTTAAAAATCATTCCACTTGATACAGCGAATTATTATATGTCACATGTTCCAATTGAGTTCGATATTGTAACGATAATAGGGCTAAATGTACTTGTTCTTTCAATCGTTGGATTAACACTTTTTATACCTGTTACCATCATTTCAAAGGTGCAGCCGATAAAAGCCATTCAATTTGACTAATCATTCGGTTCATACTTCCTAAATAAGCTTTTTATCTTCATTTCTAACACACCGAAGACGGCCTCTTTGAAAATTCCTTTTGACATTTTAGATTCTCCTTTTGTTCTGTCGGTGAAAATGATTGGCACTTCTACAATGTTAAATCCGTGTTTCCATGCATTGAACTTCATTTCAATCTGAAAAGCATATCCTATAAAATGAATTTTATTAAGATTCAATGTTTCAAATACTTTTCTAGAGTAACATTTAAACCCTGCTGTAGTATCCTTAAAAGGCATCCCAGTTATGATTCGAACATAGTAGCTCGCGCAGTAGCTCATCAATACCCTGCCCATTGGCCAGTTTACCACATTTACTCCCGTCACGTACCTTGACCCTATGGCTATATCTGCTCCTGATTCACATGCTTCTTGTAAATTAACCAGATTTTCTGGGTTGTGAGAGAAATCCGCATCCATTTCGCAGATATAATCATACCCATTCTCAATACCCCATTTAAAGCCTGCGATGTAGGCAGTTCCCAAACCCAATTTTCCTTCTCGTACAATTAAGTGTAAACGTTCAGGGGATTTTTTTATTTCTTCCTTCACTAGTTCTGAAGTACCGTCCGGTGATCCATCATCGACTACCAAAATATCAAATGGAACCACAAGATTGAGGGTCACATTTATAATATCTCTGATATTGTCACTCTCGTTGTAAGTTGGTATGATGACAAGATTTCTAGACATTAAATTGAAATCAAAATGTTTAAAGGCATAATAATATGAATAAAGGGACAAGTATTTTGATAATTGTCTGTTTTAACGTAAACATAGGGAATCGTTTCTTTCTCAATATCCCAAAATCTTCATCATGACATCACTCTTTTGTTCTGCGGCAAATAGTTGATGTTGTATTTTGCCATTCTCATCCCGATCTATAATGATATGCTTTGGAGCGGGAATCAGGCAGTGTTGAATACCACCATACCCGCCTAAAGATTCCTGATAGGCTCCGGTATGGAAAAATCCAAAGTATAGGGTTTCTTCTTTACCGTACTCCGGAAGAAATACTTCTCCAATATGCGCTTCTGAGTCATAGTAATCCTGGCTATCACAAGTAAGTCCTCCCAGGTTTACTTTGTGATAAGGATTCTTCCAATGGTTTATAGGAAGCATAATATATTTTTCATTGAGTCCCCAGACATCCGGCATATGGGTGATAAAAGAGCCGTCTATCATATACCATAATTCCTTGTCATTTTGAAGTTTCTGATTCAGTACTGAATAGATAGTAGCGCCGCTTTCACCCACCGTAAAGCTTCCAAATTCAGTGAAAATATCTGGAACAGCTACATGGTTTTTCTTACAGATCCGCTGAATATTCCCGACGATTTGTTCTGCCATATATTGGTAATCATATTCAAAATACAAATTGTTCTTGATAGGAAAACCTCCTCCTATATCTACAGCGTGCAATTCAGGACATATTTTTTTTAGCTCACAGTATTTATAAATAAATCGGCTCAGTTCACTCCAGTAATAAGCAGTATCCTTAATTCCAGTATTGATGTAGAAGTGGAGCATTTTTAACCTAGCTTTCGAATCCATAATTTTTTCCTTGAAATAAGGCAAAACATCATTGTATCTAATCCCTAACCTGGAAGTATAGAAAGCAAAATTTGGTTCTTCATCAGCGGCCAACCTAATACCTACACCGAATTCACCTTTCACATGATTGAGATAATAATCTAATTCATTTAGGTTATCCAACACAGGAATACAATTTTCAAAACCCTCGTTTAGGATGCTTGCTACTTCTTGAACATAAAGTAATCCTTTAAATCCATT
The DNA here is from genome assembly GCA_038746525.1 of Bacteroidota bacterium. Taxonomy (GTDB): domain Bacteria; phylum Bacteroidota; class Bacteroidia; order Cytophagales; family Cyclobacteriaceae; genus Ekhidna. The sequence goes on along the minus strand of JBCDKO010000041.1, from coordinate 8,907 downwards.
ACAAATGATAAAATGTTTTTTAGTTAATTTATGATTTTGAAACATGGATCTAACAATAGGTAGATCATATGCAGATGAAGTTTCAATGTGCGCATTATTATTTAATATTTCTTCAACTACAAATTTGAAATGAGAAGACTTTGTGCAGTATGCATAGGTGTAACTTCCTTCATACTGGCATTTTTTAATAGCATTATTAAAAATCTTATAAGCAGATTTGATATTCTGTCCTATTTTGGGAAGATAGCTCAGCTTCAAAGGGGTTCCGTATAATTTGATAATTTCCATCAGATTTACTTCATGAAAATGAAGTTGGTCTTCGATGACCTTAAACTCATTTGTGGGAAAATCAAATGTCTGATCTATAAGATCACTATATTTTCTCATTTGTGGCTGTCTTCATAAGTGTTGCAATTATCCATGAAATTTGAAATTATAGGAAGTATTCACTTTCAATATTTCATTAATGAAGAGACTCCTTTCTATACTGAAATGAATGAAATCTGAAAGCATTCTTTGCAAGACTCAATTGCCTATTCAACTTAAAGCCTTTGGAATTTTAAAACCGAGGTTTGACTTCCCACAATGAAAATTTTCAACTATTGAGTAACGAATGGTTGGGCAGAGGCGTAAACTGCGCCGCGTTGGCCTGGCTACGTAGTCCAAAAGGTGAGTTTTTCGAAGGATGCTAAAACTCACTAGCTAGCTAAAGATATTTACCGCTAATCATTAAATATTCGTTTTACTTTTGCGCCAGTTTTGAAGTAATATGATTTCTGTAAAGATTTTAGATGAAACTGCACCTTTGGAGGCTGTTATTTTAGGTACAGCAAAAAACATGGGAGAGATCCCTGATTTGGAAAAGACATACGATCCTAAAAGTAGAGCGCACATAAAAGCAGGAACCTATCCAAAAGAAAGTGATCTCATAAAGGAGATAGAAGAGGTATGTAAAGTATTTGAAAAGTATAATGTAAAAGTTTATCGACCGGCATCTATAAAGAATTTGAACCAAATCTTTTCAAGAGATATTGCCTTTGTGATTAGTAATACATTAGTAATACCTTGTATAACACATGAAAGAAAGAAAGAGTCTGAAGGAATTGATTATATTATCAATGAAGTTGAAAAAGTACTTCTTCCGGATGAACACTTGTTTATGGAAGGTGGCGATATTATTCCATGGAAAGGAAATCTTTTTGTAGGATATTCAAAAAAAGAAGATTTTGAAAAATATACAGTTTCAAGAACAACGGAAGAATCACTTCACTATTTGATCGAAACTTTTTCAAATTGGAATGTAAAAGGTTTTGAATTGAATAAGTCCGATACAGATCCACGAGAGAACGCACTACATCTTGACTGTTGCTTTCAACCTGTTGGACTAAATAAATCGGTAATTTATCCTGGCGGGTTTAAAAATCAAGACGATGTCCAATTTTTGATGGATTTCTTCGGAGAAGAAAATATTTTCGAAATAAATAAAGAGGAGATGTATGAGATGAACTCAAACTTCTTTTCTATCAGCCCAGAAGTAGTTATCTCAGACCGCAGCTTCGTAAGACTCAATCAACAGTTTCGCAATTGGGGACTAAAGGTTGAGGAAGTTAACTACGGGGAAGTTGCCAAGATGGAAGGACTTTTTAGATGTACCACCATGCCATTGCGAAGGCAATATGTATAACCAAATAACGGATTCGATTTTTATGGTGAGGCCTGTTCATTTTTACAGAAATGATCAAACAGCCATTAACAATTATTTCCAGCAAGAAGCGGATCAAGAAATGGATCGTTCAGAAATTCAAATGCGAGCACTGGAAGAGTTTGACTTATTTGTAAATGAACTTAGGCTCAATAAAATTCATGTGGAAATATTTGAAGATACTGCATTAAATGATACGCCAGATTCCATATTTCCCAATAATTGGTTAACCATGCATGACGATGGTGTTATTCTAACCTACCCTATGTTTGCCGAGAACAGGAGAAAGGAAAGAAGACAAGATATTATTGATCAATTAAAAAGAGAATTCTTTGTCCATCAGGTTAGAAGCTTTGCAGAATGGGAAACAAAAAATAAGTTTTTGGAAGGAACCGGAAGCTTAATATTAGACAGGCCTAACCGAATTGTCTACGCGGCCATCTCCGATAGGACTTCTCCTGATGTACTAGAAAATTTTTGTGAGACCGTAGGATATACTTCAATTCAATTCAACGCTATGCAAACTGTGGAGGGGAAGAGATTACCGATTTATCATACTAACGTGATGATGTCGGTTGGAGAGAATTTCGCAGTTGTTTGTTTAGAATGTATAGATGATCCGGTTGAGCGAGCAAGAGTCGATTTTAACTTAAGAAAAACAGGAAAACAGGTAATAGATATCTCTGAAAAACAAGTAGGCTGCTTTGCAGGAAATATCCTTCAGGTTAGAAATGCAAATGGAAAAGCGATCATAGTAATGTCTGAAGCTGCATACGATTCGTATACTCCAAAGCAAATAAAAGCTTTAGAGAAGCATGGATTTATCCTGTCTTCTCCTATCCCAGCGATAGAAAAATATGGGGGAGGAGGTGTGCGATGTATGATGGCAGAAATCTTTTTACCTACACCAACACTCAAATAGATGAAAATTGAAACGGCACTCAAGGAAGGAATAGCCCAAGCTTTTAAGTCGTTATTCTGCTATGATCTTGATTCAAAAGAATTGAGCTTACAACCAACCCGGAAAGAGTTTTCTGGTAGCTACACATTCGTGATGTTTCCCTTCTTGAAAATAACCAGGCGTAATCCTGAATCATCCGGCAATAAAATAGGAGATTGGCTCAAAGAGCATCTTACTGAAGTAAGGAGTTACAATGTAACGAAAGGATTCCTGAACCTGGAGATATCCGACGAATCCTGGATAAGAAGCCTTCAAATAATGTTGTCTTCTAATAACTCCTTTGGTTCCTTGCCAGAGAACGGACAAAAAGTGATGGTAGAATTCTCTTCTCCAAACACAAACAAACCTCTACATCTTGGACATCTGAGAAATAATTTTTTAGGAGATGCAATTTCCCGAATTTTTAAAGCCAATGGCTATGAAGTGTTAAAAGTAAACCTGGTAAATGATCGTGGCATACACATTTGTAAATCTATGTTGGCCTATCAAAAAATGGGTAATGGAGAAACACCTGAAAGCTCTGGGTTGAAAGGGGATCATTTGGTTGGGAAATACTATGTCAGGTTTAATGAATGGTACAAAAAAGAAATAAATGCTTTGGTGGATCAGGGAATGAATCCCGAAGAGGCTAAAAAAGAAGCTTCTTCTATCAAGCTGGCACAAGAACTATTGAAAAAGTGGGAAGAACACGACCCGGAAACAGTGGAATTGTGGAAGAAAATGAACAACTGGGTATACGAAGGATTCGATGCGACCTATCATCGGATGGGTATTGAATTCGATAAAATGTATAAAGAGTCCAACACCTATTTGCTAGGAAAGGATATTGTGGATGAAGGACTTGAAAAAGGAATATTTAATAAAAAAGATGATGATTCTGTATGGGTAGATCTTTCTGATGAAGGAATGGACGAAAAATTAGTTTTAAGAGGAGATGGAACCGCTGTATATATGACCCAAGACATGGGTACAAGTGACATGAAACATCAGGATTTTCCTTTTGATAAAAACGTGTTTGTGGTGGGGAATGAACAAGACTATCATTTTAAGGTTTTATTTACGATCATGAAAAAGCTGGGAAGGAACTATGCTGAAGGCATGTATCATTTATCTTACGGCATGATCGATCTCCCATCTGGTAAAATGAAATCAAGAGACGGAACGGTAGTCGACGCGGATCATCTACTGCAAGAAATGTATGATACCGCAAAGAAGCATACAGAAGAATTGGGAAAGATTGGCAATACGGACTCTCAGGAAACAAGTACATTTTATGAAATATTAGGTCTAGGTGCGCTAAAGTATTTTTTGCTAAAAGTAGATCCTAAAAAAAGGATGCTGTTTAATCCTCAGGAGTCTATTGAGTTTCACGGCCATACGGGACCGTTCATTCAATATACGCATGCCAGAATAGCAGCGATTCTTAGAAGAGCCGAAATATTGCAGGTAAGAACCACTTTTGTTGAATCGAAGGTCGGAGACCTTAATCGGCGAGAAGCTGATCTTATTTATCGTTTTACAGAATTTGAAAAATCATTAAAGGAGGCAGCCAGAGCATATTCACCTGCTGTAATTGCACAATATGTTTATGATTTAGCAAAAGATTACAATGGGTTTTATCAGGAAGTACCAATCTTCAATGAGGATAACAAAGACAGACTAGCTTTCAAAATAGCTATTTCAAAATTAACTGCTCAAACTTTGAAAAAAGGAATGGAATTATTGGGAATAGCTGTGCCTGAAAGAATGTAGGATGGGAGATACAAAATCCTGGATAAGCGCTTTTCGATTAAGAACGCTTCCTCTTGCTTTTTCTGGCTGGTTAGTAGGGACAACACTTGCTTATACATCCATTGAAATAAATTGGTATGTGGCGGGATTGACTTTACTGACGGCGTTCCTTTTGCAAATTTTATCTAATCTGGCTAATGACTATGGAGATGCAGTTTCAGGGGTAGACTCAGAAAAAAGAAAGGGACCAAATCGTATGGTTCAATCTGGTAAAATCACAAAGAAAGCAATGGGAAAAGCTATACTGCTGTTTTCCTTTTTGTCTTTTTCTTTCGGCAGCCTTTTACTATCTCTCTCTTTTAAGGATGATTTCATTAGCGTATTCGTTTTTCTAATTCTCGGGCTTTTAGCAATTGGAGCTGCTATTAAATATACCGTAGGTATAAATCCTTATGGTTATGCAGGTTTTGGAGATTTGTATGTGTTTCTTTTTTTCGGAATGATTTTGGTTTTTGGAACCTATTATTTGCAAGTTCAATCATTTGACTGGGCCGTGTTGCTGCCAGCAGCCAGTATTGGGCTCTTAAGTGTTGGTGTTTTAAATGTTAATAATATTCGCGATATCGAGTCTGACAAAACATCCGGCAAAAATTCCATTCCTGTAAGAATTGGAAGAAAAAAGGCGGTTGTTTATCATACCTTTTTACTTCAAGCAGGTATCGCTACGGCAATTGTTTTTTCTTTTTTAGAATTTGCAAGCTGGTGGCAATTCATCTTTATACCAATAAATCTTTTTTTCTTTAAAAACATTCAATCTGTTGCTAAAAAGCCCCTTTATGAGTTGGATCCTTTTCTGAAGCAAATGGCCATCTCTACTCTTCTTTTCTCAATTTTGTTTTCTTTAGGGGTAGCGCTAAGTGCCATTTCTTTAACCTAAGCAGTAGAAAACCTTAGCAAAAAAAAATTGTTCAAACTAATGCTTTTAGCATTTTCAACTATCGAGTAATGAAAGGTAGAGCCGCGTAGGCCGGGCGCTTGAGATGGGCAGCGTAAAATTGAAAAATGAGTTTTTCAAAAGATTCCATTGATAAAAATCAAATTTGTTAACTTATTCCATAAATTGTTCTTTCAAAAAAGAAAATACTCATGAAATGAGCATAAACTAGAATCCTTAGTATACCAACCGAGGATGAACAAGTTTGTGGGAATTCCATGGGGCCATTGGAAATAAACTCATACACATGAAATGAGCATCAAGATTCAAAGGCGAATCGATACCTACTTCCAGATGAATCGGTCCGCCAATGCGGTTTATTACAAATTCCATGTGTGAGATTTAAAGTAAATAAGATACACATGAAAAGAATATTGGTACCATATGATTTTTCCGAACTATCAGAGCATGCGCTAGACTTTGCGTGTCAGATTGCTCATAGAGTGGACAGTGAAATCATGCTGCTAAATGTAATTGAGCACCCCACCGTTGATTCGTTTAAAACGATGGGCATCCAAAATGAAGATCCTATGGAAGTGCTGTACATTAAGAGGCTCTACGAGCGTGTAAAGGAAAGAATGAATGAAGTGGTAGCTAATGCAAAATACTCAAATGATAAAATCACGACTAAAATTCAGCTAGGGAATGCGTTCAATACCATCATAGATCAAATTATGGAAGAAAAAGTGAGTCTCTTAATTGCAGGTACGGAAGGTGCGGAGGGATTGAATGAATTTTTCGTTGGATCAAATGCTGAAAGGATTGTCAGAAAATCTTCATGCCCCGTTATTACTATAAGTGGTAAGGCAGAATTAGAGCCGATAGAAAAAATTGTTTTTGCCTCAGACTTTATGAATACCGATAATGACTTTATAGCCCAACTCAAAGAACTTCAATCAACATTTGAAGCCCATCTTAACATTGTGAAAATCAATACCCCAGCAAACTTTACCTCTACACGGCACGATACACGGCAAATGGAGGATTTCATTTCGAAGTATAAGATCGAAAATTGTACAATGATGATTTATAACCACAACAACGAGGAAGATGGTATCATTCATTGTGCTGAAGACATCCAGGCAGATATGATTGCATTAGGTACTCATCAGCGAAAAGGTATCGGGCACTTTCTGGCAGGAAGTATTGCCGAAGATGTAGTAAATCATGCCACAATTCCTGTATGGACTGCCCATCTTAATGCTTGATTGTTAGCAATAATTTATTAGAATCCTTTGAAAAACCCGCCTTTTGGCCCAACTCTTCGTTACTCAAAATTTCAAAAGCCTCATTTACGACCGTTAAACTACGTTTTTGAAATTCTGAAAGCCTCGATTTGAACCAAAAATCCAGTTTTGCAAAGGATTCTGTTGATTTTAACTTTTAAGCATCTATTATGCAGTACTCGGTTGTCTGAATTAGTTATTCAAAAGACTAGTCAATAGACCTATAGTTGATGGATCAAGGTAAAACTATTGAAAACATTGGACTATTTTTTGTAGAAAGCAGATTTCATTAGCATTCACTCAAAATCCGGATCCAGGTGAAAAACCATCACATAATTTCCGGAAGTTTGAGAAACGATATCATGGCCGTTGCTTAGCCCTAAAAATTCAGGTGTTATTCATTGAGATGATGTAACACTTTAAATATAATGATATGACAAAATTGTTCCCTAAATTTGAAGAATCAAAAATCATTAGTATAAATGTTAAACTGCTGTAAATCAATTACTTGAATCAACCTGCTACTATTTGTGGTGAATAACGAAGTTAAAAAGCAGAGGTAACTATTTATGATCAGCATCAGGTTAATTTTTTATTCTCCATTGTAATAAAAGAACCAATAGGTCGTACTATTAAGACAAAGGGATCTATATGATCGTTAGAGATTGATGCTTATATCAACTATCAGATAATTCAATTCACCGATGTAGTTCATCGTGAATTCAATGTGTGTGATTGAAAATTAATTAGAACTAATGAAGAAAGAATTTATCAAACAATCAAACTGGATAAAAAACTTGATTCTCTTAGTTGGTGTGCTAGTAGGCACACTTATTTTAAGTAATGCGAAAGCACAGAAGTTGGAGAACTCCCGGCCTTGGGAAATTAAGGGAGGGAATTAAAGTTTCCTACATCTATGACACATCTCATTTACCCCTACAGGAAAATTTTCATTTAAAAGTAAAGAGTGATTGAAGCATTTAATGCTTCTGAGCAAATTGTATTAGAGCTAGATATGGATGATCCGATTATTTATACAGGGCTGAAATGATGCAAAATATGGCAATGAAAGACAGATATACATTGGATCAATTTTTAACAGAAGAGGATCTAAAACTTCTCGATGAGCAATTAAAATCTGCAGCAGAACTAGGAATAGCCCAGGTTAATACTTTTACACCATTTACAATAAAGACATTTATTCTACCAAGTTTTTATAAAAGGAAACTACTTACTTCTACTTTGTGACTTTAATTAATTTATCTGTGTATCAATATTTTGTGTTATAATTTCAACTGGTTGTTTGGTTCTGCAACCTTCCCTGTATCTAGAACAAAAATCTATTTCAAGAGCCACTAAATTTAACGTATCATGAAACTGAAGGGCTTATCCTTCAGGGTAAGTCCGACTTGTATCTGTCTGATTATGAGTCAGTTTCCAAAGTTTACCGTAGGTCTGTGATGCCACAGGCTCTAGATTATTTTACTGGACTTTTTTCCACAGAGCGTAATAAGCGTCATATTGAGCGTAGGTGTGAGAAGACCCAGAGCAACTATGAACAGCAGCAACATTTTATTACCGACTCTCCTTGGTCAGCATTTGATGTCATGGAAATGGTGTGTAGAAAGTGTCAGAAAAGATTAGGGTCAGTTAAAGATCAAGCTTATAGCATAGATGAAAGCTCTAACCGTAAATCAGGCAAGCACTCCGTAGGGGTATCCGCTTAATACAATGGTAATTTGGGTAAGGTTGAAAATAGTCAAACTGGGGTTATACCTCTTTGAGTAAAGGAAATCGTATGGGTTTGGTCAACGCACGTCTTTTTTTACCCGATGAATGAATAGATAACCCTGAAAGGTGTAAAAAAGCAGGGATTCCCAAAGAAGCTTTGGTGAAAAAAACTAAAATTGAACTCGCACTTGAAATGCTCACCGAGGATCTTGCTCGAGGTATCCATTTTGGATGGGTGAACGCCGATGGCCTTTATGGAAACAGTTCACTGTTTTGCAATAGCATTGAAGATATGGGGGGAAAATTTTGTGGTTGATATCCACAAGGATCAACAAATTTACGTGGGTGAGCCTAGACCCTATGTGCCTGAGCCAAGCTCTAAAAAGGGCAGAAAACCCTCTAAAAATGACAGATGCTATTTCTATACAAGCACAAGACTATGGTAAAGCACTTACTGAAAAAGATTTTACGAAAGGGAGGATACGCAAGGGAACCAAAGGCGGGATCAATGGATGTATACACCTCAAACAAGTATGGGGTTGGGATGGTAAAGAAAATTGTG
>JBCDKO010000040.1:0-28059 GCA_038746525.1 Bacteroidota bacterium | reverse complement strand
TTAAAATCAAATACTTAACTATTATTTAAAAGATGATTAATTGAATCGATTAATTCATGGGATTCATGTTCCCAAGTATCATTATAATTATATGAAGTGGGAAACAGCCTTTTAGGAGTTTCAAGGGTTTCGGTAATCTTTTCCAGGTTAGGATTTAGTAAATCAATTGGAATAGCCCCTCCCATTCTTTTACCGGTTTTGGACCAAAGCGTTTTTTCCTGCACAAGAAAAGGTAAGCCATACCTGGAGTATTCATACAATTTTGTAGGCATTTTGCGGTGGTTCACTTGGTCTGGGATGTAAGCAATGATTGCAAGATTGGCCCATTGGATTTTTTCTAGAATCTGATCATAAGGAATTGGATGCCTTGATAGAATCATTTGAATGTTTTTATTTTTATTTATTCTTTCACGGAGTATAAGTTCCAATTTTAAATCGTGAATTTGACCGATAAACATTCCTTGAGATTTTGGCTTTTCAGAAATGATTCTCAACATAATATCCATAGCTATCAAAGCGCCAGAATAATTAGATATAGTTCCAGAGAAAATTATTCGGATATCGTCAAGTCTCGAATCGATTTTATCGATTTTGATTGCCTTATTTTGAAGGATTGAATAATTATTTTCTCCATAATTTAGTTCTTCCAGATAGCACTTTTCAGCAAACCAAAAATGATCAATCCCTCTAGATAATATATCTTCTTTTAGACCTACCAAATGAGAATAAATTTTCCTGAGAAGACCTTCCCGGAGATTGATATTGTAGCGATAGTTTTCCTGAACATCATAAATAATTTTGCTATTGATCAATAATTTTAGAATTAAGGAAATCAACAATAGCTCGTGAGAAGTGATAATAAAAATTGAAGGTTTCAGTTTAAATACAGTTAATAGTGTTTTGTATGGTAGTATTATTCTTTTCACCCACTGGTTTCTATTTATCCTATTTGAATGAAAAATGATTTTTGGATGATCTGATTCTTTTTTCCCTACATTTCCTATGATATTAACTTCATATTTATTTGTTTTCGCCAACGATTGTGCCATCTTCCAATAGCCTCGTACATCATCTACCGGCTTTAGAATTGAGGCGATCGCGATTTTTTTGATCATAGTATGTAAATATTGATTATTCAATGGAATTAAAAAACCTCGTTGAACAAGCCTGGGAAGATAGATCTTTAGTTAAAAACAAGGATGTTTCTGTAGCTGTAAAGACGATTATAGAAGATTTAGATAATGGTAAAAGAAGGATTGCTGAGCCTGATGGTGACAATTGGGTTGTCCAGGAATGGTTAAAGAAAGCTGTCATTCTTTATTTTCCATTGATGAAAATGCAACTCATAGAAGTAGGTCCGTTCCAATTTCATGATAAAATTAAACTGAAATCCGGCTATGATCAATTAGGTGTGCGGGTGGTTCCCCATGCAATTGCCAGGTACGGTGCCTATATAAGTCCTGGAACAGTACTTATGCCCAGCTATATAAACATAGGTGCTTATGTAGACGAAGGAACAATGATTGACACTTGGGCTACTGTAGGAAGTTGTGCTCAGATTGGTAAAAATGTCCATTTAAGTGGAGGAGTTGGAATAGGTGGAGTATTGGAGCCAATACAAGCAGCCCCCGTAATTATTGAGGATAACGCTTTTATAGGATCCCGATGTATTGTTGTTGAAGGTGTTAGGGTAAGTAAAGAGGCAGTCTTAGGAGCTAATGTTGTGCTAACCTCTAGCTCGAAAATTATTGATGTAACAGGTAATGAACCTAAAGAATATACAGGGTTTGTTCCTCCAAGATCGGTTGTTATTCCTGGATCTATACCTAAAAAATTCCCAGTTGGTGAGTTTCAAGTCCCTTGTGCTTTAATTATAGGGAAGAGAAAAGAAAGTACAGATAAAAAAACTTCATTGAATCATGCCTTAAGAGAAAACGACGTTTCTATATGAAGGCTTTCATAGTTTATTAACAATACTGAATCTTACTGTTGATTTTTCAGTTCTAAATTTGTAAATCCAAGAATTAATAATGTTGAAGCCAGTATTTCTGTTTATAGGTCTAGTTATCTTTTCGTCATGCGGAGTAGAGGAATCCTCATCTGGCGATGTCTTTTTTGAAAAGGGAAAATACCAAGAGGCAATTAGTATTTATACCGATTACTTGGCTACTCATCCAAATCATGAAAAGACCTTGTATAAAAGGGGTAGATCTCTTGAGGAACTAGGAAAGTATAAAGAGGCACAAGAGGACTTTAATAAACTCATAGAATTAGATCCGAATAACATTAATGCCCACCTCAGCCTCGCAAAGATTTTTTACAACCTTAATAATTACAATCAAGTACTAGTTTACGCAGGCAAAGCGATTAAGCTCAATGAGAATTCTGCACAAGCTCATTTTTTATCTGCCAGAGGAGCTCATCAGCTAGGATATACTGATCGGGCTCTTGAGTCTTATAACAATGCCATTACTATTAAAGAGGATTTTGGCGAAGCATTTTTGTATCGAGGGGCTCTCAAGATCGGTCTAGATCAAACAAGATCAGCCTGTGAAGATTTCAACTTTGCGAGGTCTCTAGATGTAGAAGGAGCTGATAATGCACTCTCTACCTATTGTAAATGAAACTTAAAAAATGAACCCTGAAATGATATACAATATTATCGCAAGACTTCCGGTAAATAAAGCGTATGGTAATTGGGTTTTTACATGATCAATATGATCGCACCCGGAAGCTACGGAAGCAATTAATGTGGTATCTGAGATAGGTGAACAATGATCACCAAAAACTCCACCACCCAAGACAGCAGCGATTACAAGGTATAAATTCGCATCTATTGAATACGTTAGAGGCACAGCAATAGAAACCATAATTGCAAATGTACCCCAGGAAGTACCAGTGGAAAAAGCAATGAAACTACTGGTAATGAAAATTAAAGCAGGAGCCACTTCGGGAATGAGCCATGCTGAGGTTACCCTAGACACATAGATTCCGGTGCCGAGTTCGTTGCATAAGTTGCCAATGGCAAAGGCAAGCATCATTAGAATGGCCATGATCAGCATATCATTCATTCCTTTGAAGGATTGATCGAAAAAGGATTTTAAGGTGATTTTTTTCTGAAATCCAAATAAAACTGATGCACTTAAAAATGCCAAAAAGCAGGCGTTAAGAACCGAGGCAGATCCGGACCCATTTCCTATACTATTCCATATTTTTTCAGAGAATGTGCCAACAAAAGCCGGATCCCAACCACTGTTCATTAAAAAGAATGGCATGCTTAACACCATGATGCTAATGGGTAAGATCATGTTTATCGGAGAACTTAATTTTACATCATCGAGTGCTTCCCTTTGCAACACTTCTTTGCCTCTTTGTTCAACGAGTTTTCTCATAGTTCCAAACTCTTTGCCTGAAAAAGACAGCCAAAACACAAAAACTAAAGTCAGAATCGCGTAAAAATTGAAGGGTATAGAATAGAGCAAGGTTTTGAATGGGTCAACATTTTCATAAATCATCAAGAGTCCCATCACGTATGCACCCCAAGCATTGAGAGGAAATAAAATACATGAAGGAGCAGAACTGGAATCCGCAAGATATGCCAGTTTTTCTCTAGGGATACGGTGCTTATCAAAGAGAGGCCGAAAAATTGTCCCGACAGTAAGTATAGAGATGTTCGACTCTACGAAAATAAGGAAACCGGTGAGCGCGGAGCTTGCCTGTATTCTACTTTTAACGTTTTTTTTGTCTAACATTTTTTTTTGCATCCATTCAATAAAGCCGTCAATTCCTCCAACATACTTGATAAGCCGGATCATAGCGCCAATTATCAATGTAAGAATCACTGTTCTTGTATTTCCCTTACTTTGAAATACGTCAACGAATGCAGCTACAGTAGATAAAAAACCTTCAAACACATTACCTTTTTGAATGATGAGATATCCAACAAAAATCCCAAGGCTAAGCGAGAATATAACTTGCTTTGTTCGAATAGCCAGTCCTATCGCCAAAATAGGTGGAATCATGGACCAAAATCCTACATCTGTCATTTATTTTTTTTTAAAGCTTTAAGAGAAGGATCAGGAGTGCTTTCTCCTGATTTGTAAGGATACGTTGTAAAAATTTTGCCTATAGCATTTTCAATCACTTTTTGTACCCTTTTTTCTTTATTTTCCTGATTTAGGTCGTAGCTACCTTGCCAAACAAGTTTCATATTTTGATCAAGTATCTCCAGTAAAAGAACTGCCTCATGTATGGTACGCGAATTGACCCGGAAGATGGGAAAAACAAGCGATTGTGTAGCAGTGGTTTCAACTCGACTGCTAGATGTTAGTTCATATCTTAAGAGAAGATCAGGTGACACTGAAGATGGTTCATAGTTTCTTTTTCTCATCTCAATAGAGATATTATGCTTAATCAAGTCATAGGCCAAGGATGAATCTGTATCCAGGTTACTATTATCAATTTTGGGATTGACCATTCTGTATGTTTCAAAGCTCTTGTAATTGGCTTTTGAGTTAGTGAAAGATACAACTCGCTGGCCACAACTCATTATCACAAGACTCACTAAAGAAATCCATCTATACATCAAAAGTGAAATTATTAATTGCAGGAATAAATTTTATGATGCCTTAAAAGCAAGATTTTTACCCTATTTACATGACGTGAAGTTAAGTTTATACGTTAATAAATATACCTAATTAGGTATGTTTAAGCGCTATATATCAGAGTTCATCGAAATAATTTATGGATTTCTTCTATTTCATGTTATTTGATATAACTAATTAAAAGCCAGAAGAGATGACTGTGCGAAGTATCGCTATGAGCCTATCAATTCTTATGTTGTTTCATGTTGGAGCTCAAAAATTATCCAAAATGGAAACCAACCTTGCTGGGGTATTCCAAGAAAAAACACTATTTATTCAAAATTCTTATAATAGAAATACTAAAGAGTTTTGTGTGAAAGAAGTGACGATAAATGGAAAAAGGATGGTAACAAATTATAATTTAAGCGCATTGAAAATAGACTTTGAAGGATTAGACTCTTATACACCAGTCAAAATCAAAATCATTCATAAGGATTCTCTTTGTAAGCCTATTATCATTAACCCTGAAGCTATTCTTTTTCATACTATTTTCAGGTTCTATGAGGTTTCATTGACCGATTCAGCTTTTACATGGTATACTAAGGGAGAACGAGGAGTAGGAGAGTTTGAGGTAGAACGACTAAATAACGGTAGATGGATACATCAAGAGGTAATGACTGCGAGTGGTAGATACGAAGGACAGCAGTATATCCACCATCCAAACCTGGAAGAGGGCTCCAATAAATACCGAATTCGCTATAATTTTCCTCCAGGAAGCAGAGTAGACCACCTGTATTCTCAAGAAATTGAATATGAGTTTTATCCAGGACCTGTGGAGTTCAAACCTAAATTGGCCCAGACCAGACTCTATTTATCTCGACCATCTCATTATGAAATATATGATAAAGGACAAGGTCTAGTTTTAGAAGGGCAAGGATCTGAGATTGATTTACAAACACTTAGAAGAGGAGAATATGTTATTTACTTCAATGGTAAAAACCCTAGTGTTTTCTTAAAAGAATAATTTTTTAGAATACTTGAATGCCAAAAAACTTAAAGAGAATGGTCAAAATAAAAACAGTTGCCAAAACTACCGGAGCGAAATAAGAAATAGCAAAGTTTAAGTATTTCTGGATAAAGGAACCTTTATAATCTGGTGAGCCTTGAGACAATTCTTGATCTAAATTAAATTTTTTCCAGATATGCGCCGCAAAGAAAGCGATCAAACATCCCCCTAATGGCAAAACAGTATCATTGGCTAAGGCGGCAACAAAGGAGAGGAAATCTGTATCTTGACCACCGTCTTTGTAGGTTATGAAATTAGTACTAAAAAAATCAGAGTATCCGTTTCCAACCAGTGAAGGAATACCTATTATAAAAATAAAAATAGCTACAAGCCAAACGCCTTTACTCCTTCTCACCTTCCACTCATCTACTACAAAAGAAACTGGGACCTCCAAGAGAGACACAGTAGAAGTGAGAGCTGCAAAGCAAAGCAATACAAAAAACAAAGTACCTGTCGCAACACCTAACCCTCCTCCTATGCTACCAAAGATTTGTGGTAATGTCACAAAAATAAGAGCTGGACCTCTTCCTGCTCCATCCATTGATCCTTCGCTCATAAAACCAATCAGAGGAAAGATCATTAGGCCCGCCAAAAAAGCGATTCCTACATCGGTTAATGTAATAAAAGCTGCAGAAGTGACAATATTATCTTCCTTATTTACGTAGCTGCCGTAGGTAATTAATGCGCCCATTCCAAGGGAAAGAGAAAAAAAAGCCTGTCCCATCGCATTGTAGACTACTGAAGCCGTAATTTTACTAAAATCAGGAATAAGATAAAACTTAAGTCCCTCAAGGGCATTTGGTAGTGTCAATACATAACAAATAATCAAAAGTATCATCACAATCAAAGTGGGCATAAGCAATCTTGCTGCCTTTTCAATACCTCCTGAAACCCCTCTGGATACCACATATGCAGTAGCCCCCATAAAAAGCAGACCAAATGCTCCTACTTTAAATACATTCGTTATGTACTCGCTAAACCGATCTGCAATTCCAAAATTACCGGCTGCCATTTCAAAAATGTAACCAAAAGCCCAGCCCGCAATCACATTATAAAAAGATAGAATCAAGACACCACTAAAAATTCCAAGCTTTCCTACAATATTCCATTTTTCAAAGCCCAATGCACTGAAAGCACCCACTGGATTTTTCTGCGTTTTTCTTCCGATGGCGATTTCCGTAACCATTACCGGGTAGCAAAGGATGAAACAAAAACCCAGATAGATAACAACAAAAGCTGCACCACCGCCCTGTCCTACCTCATAAGGGAAACCCCATATATTACCGAGTCCTACTGCTGATCCTGCTGCTGCTAATATAAATCCGAGTTTGCTAGAAAAGCTTCCTCTTGCTGCCATAAAAATGTATTTTTAATCTTAATTGAGTCGCAAAATATAGCAAAAGGAGCGAACCGAGAAGTTTTTTTTACCGTCTAGGATAGATCTCCATTATCAATTTCAACCTCATGTGGATAATTGAATAAATGATTCTTTTTTATTGCGTCAGCAACTCGGTTTGGTACGTAGATTTCCCATCCCTCTTTTGCATTTTGAATCATCTCCAGAATGTTGTCTGAGATGATGTGAAGGTTCTCAATTTTAGCATCTGGGATGCTCAGAATTTTTTGATTCTCTATGAAATAATAAAACAGGCTCAAAAGGTGACGATCGGGCATAAAGTCATTTCCTTGTTTTACGTCTCCATTAGCATCAATTATCGGATAGACAAACAGCTTTACATTGCTACCAAAAAGTCTGGCAAATGATTCCAGAATGCCTCCATTGAGGTTTTGATAATACTTTTCATCAAAGATTTGAGCCAGGTTGTTCATACCAATTACCATTCCCAGTGTTTTATCTTTGATGAATTGAGACAGGTAGCCCGCCAGCTTGTAATGCTCTTGATAATTAGAGATCATTACATTTTGACCAAGTGAACACAATAGGTCTACACGATCTAAATAATCCTGTTCATCGAGTTCACCACCTAGGGTAAGGTCTTTCAAGGTAATCTCTACCACAGATACAATATCACGAGCGTCTCCAACTTCTTTTTTGAATGCCCTCATACCTGTGATCATCATATCTACGTTCACATGTGTGACAGGACGAAAGCGACCTCTTAATACAATCGCATTTTTTTTGTAAATAATATCAGATGGAAGGATAACATTTTTATCAGGGCCAAACATAGCAACTTTTGTAAGTCCTGTTTTAACCAGCTTCAAGGTCATAAGACGGTTATCTACCTGATGAAAATCCGGGCCTGATATTTCGAACATGTCAATCTCTAAGCGATCACTCCGAATGTTATCTGAAAGTGTGTCTATAATTTCCTCAGGAGTGTTATATTGATAGCAAGAGTGAATGAGATTGACACCAACCATTCCTAATACCTGTTGTTGCCATTCAGCATCCCTATCTTTGAGTTTCACGTGTATAACACACTCATTTGATTCTGTTCCTGGCTGTTTTTGGAAGCGAATTCCCATCCAGCCGTGTCCCACATTACTCCGATTATAGTTAATTACTTCAACGGTATTAGCATAAGCGAAAAAAGTACTCCATTTGGCTCGATTGGTCAATCGTTCATCTAGTAAAGCGTACTCCCTATTAAGCATGCGAAGTAGTTTTTCCTTGGAAACATACCTATCACATTTCCCATATATGGCATCACTAAAAGTCATGTCATAAGCAGACATGGTCTTAGCTATAGTACCTGACGCAGCACCTGCCTTAAAAAAATAGGCTGCCACTTCCTGACCGCCCCCAATTTCTGCTACAGTGCCATAAATCTTTCCTTCAAGATTGAGTTGAAGAGCTTTTTCTTTGGTACTGAGTTGTTTTTTAAATTCTTCCATCAAATCTATATGGATTTACTTCTAGAATCCTTTGAAAAACCCGCCTTTTGGCCCGACTCTTCGTTACTCAAAATTTCAAAAGCCTCATTTACGACCAGTAAACTACGTTTTTGAAATTCCGAAAGCCTCGATTTGAACCAAAAATCCAGTTTTGCAAAGGATTCTTCTATTAAATTTATTTCTATTATTTAATAAAACACAAATCGTAAAACAAAAAAACCGACTGTAGCGTCGGTTTTTTATCCCTTAGTGGATGTCTTTAATTATACAAAACGTAGGGAAATTTATTTTCTTCAATGATTACATCCGCAATGGCCTGTCTTAATTCTTTAGTGTTAACAGGATCCATTTTGGTAAATCTTTTCATTCCCATCAGCATCACTCTCAACTCATCACCCTTTGCAAAGCAGGCTACCGCTTCATCGCCAGCATTTTTGATTTTAGTAACTGCTTCCGACAAATAAAGACGGGCCATATCCACATATAATTTGGCACCTACTTCTCCATAAAGATCCAACAATTTTTCAGTCCTTAATAGAGCAGATTCTGCCGTATATAGTTCTATTACCATATCAGCAAGAAGCATCAATATCTCTTGCTCATGATCTAGTTTTAGTCCAAATTTTTCTGCAGCCCTACCAGCCGTCATCAAAATGGATTTTTTCAAGTTTTTGATAACTTCTTTTTCTCTGGCAAGCGGGGCAGAAAGATCAGAGGTATCAAAGGAAGGAATGCCTGTTAGCTCTTTGCTAACTGCCATGGCCGGACCTAGCAAATCGATTTCGTTTTTCATGGCCTTTTTAAATAGCATGCCTATTAAAAGCATGCGATTGATTTCATTTGTGCCTTCATAAATCCTGGCAATTCTTGAGTCGCGATAGGCTCTAGCCATTGGAGCGTCTTCTGAAAAACCCATTCCACCATATATTTGCACACCTTCATCCACACAATAATCCAGCGTTTCAGAACCAAGAATTTTAATGATCGCACACTCAATCGCATATTGTTCTACGCCTTTCAATTTAGCATCAGAAGGGTTAAAACCTTCCCCTTCAAGCTTAGCAATATTGTCCTCTATGTTTTGTCCAGCCCTATAAGAAGCAGATTCAAGCGCATAGGTCTTTGTCGTCATATTTGAAAGCTTCTGTTTTATAGCACCAAAGCTGGAAATGGGAACTCCGAATTGTTTTCTTTCATTTGCATACTGAATGGATTGGGTAACTACCACTTTACAGCCATTTATCACTCCAGCTCCAAGTTTAATACGTCCAACATTTAAAACATTTACAGCGATTTTGAACCCATTTTCTCTTTCGGAAAGCATATTTTCTACGGGCACATGAAGATCATTAAAGAAGACCTGTCTTGTAGAGGAACCTTTAATGCCAAGCTTCACTTCTTCATCGTTCATAGTGATACCATCCCAGGTTCTCTCTGCAATGAAAGCAGTTAGTTTCTTGTCATCATCTATCTTGGCAAAAACAATGAGTAAGTCTGCGAAGCCTGCATTAGATATCCACATCTTTTGACCATTGATGACATAGTATTTTCCATCTTCAGAAAGTACAGCTTTAGTTTTACCAGAATTAGCGTCTGATCCAGCATCAGGTTCTGTTAAACAATAACAAGCTTTCCATTCTCCAGAAGCGAGTTTAGGGAGGTATTTAGTTTTCTGTTCTTCATTACCGTAATAAACTATCGGTAATGTTCCAATGCCTGTATGCGCACCATAAGCGGTAGAGAAACTACCTGCTGATCCTAAGATATCTGCCATTAACATTCCGGTATTGAAGCTCATACCTAAACCACCATACTCCTCTGGTACATTTACCCCTAAAAGTCCTAGCTTACCAGCTTTAGTCATCAAGCCTGACATCACCCCTTCTTCCATTTTTTCTATCCGCTCAGTAATTGGATTGATTTCATGATCTATAAAATCCTGAGTGGCTGTTGCCATCATTCGCTGTTCTTCAGAAAATTCCTCTGGGATGAATATGTCTTTAGCTTCTGACTCTTTTGTGAGAAACTCACCACCTTTTAATGAGATTCTATTTAGAACTTCTTCCATTTGATTTTTTATCTGTAAAAGTTTAAAATACGCTGCATGCATAACAAATATAAAAAAAATACGCTGCATGCATAACAAATTCACAAATATTAACCGTGAAATAGTTTTCCGAAAGCATTTGCATTGAGAGTAATTACAGTTTATCCAGGTTTGTTGACAATTCGACGATTAATTTGCACATGTAAATGATTTCTTTAATAAAATTTGATCTTAAAAAAAAGATGATATGAGAGTTGTAGCATTATTCTTACTACTGTTTTTTTCACATTTACTAACTGCCCAGAATGAGTCATGTCATTTAATAATTAAGGTAAAGAACATCAAACGAGTAAAAGGAAAACTCAAATTGGGTGTTTATAATCACAATGAAGCTTTTTTAAAAGATGCTGTGATATGGGGAGATATTACGATAAGCGATACTACTGCTGAATATGTTTTTGAAGGCCTTGATAAAGGTACTTATGCTGTATCCATTTTTCAGGATGAAAATGACAATGGAGAACTTGACTCTAATTTTATGGGCATACCATCAGAGCCCTATGCTTTTTCTAATAATGCAAAAGGAAAATTTGGCCCACCAAGCTTTGAAGATTGCAAATTTGAGGTTTCTAGGAAACGGAAAGAAATCGTGATCTCTTTTTGAGCAAAAAAGCGAAATATCATTTGGTAAGCACAGTTTGTCTTTTTCTTTTTGGAGGATTATTAAAAATTCTTGTTTTTTGTTCAGAATGCTTTGAATCATCTTATATCTTTTCACAGGGTTTTTACTTAAGTTTTTCCTATTATGGTTTATCATGGGTCACCTACTGGAAAGGAAGTGAATTTTTGGTGGAACTATGGAATAACCGAGTATCCTGGGTAAAAACTCCTATTAAAAGATTCGTTGTTAGTTTTCTTTCTATTGTATTTTTTGTTTTTGTATCAGTTTGGGCTCTTGATCTTTTTTTTGATCTTCTTATTTCAAATAAAACGCTATCCGAGGCTGTACAAGCGTCAGATGCACCATTCTGGAATGTACTTTTAATCACTATGATAATTAATGTTTTCATGCACGGGCGAGGGTTTCTTTTTGAATGGAGGCAAGCTTCTATAGATATTGAGAGACTCAAAACCGAACAAGTTTTTACTCAATTTCAAAGTTTAAAAAATCAGGTTAATCCGCATTTTTTGTTCAACTCATTAAATGCCTTAAGTGCTTTAGTGTATGAAGATCAGGACAAAGCTGTTGAGTTTATTCGGAAATTTTCCCAGGTTTATCGTTATGTATTAGACAAGAAGGAAGAGGAAGTAGTTCCGGTAAAGGACGAAGTTGATTTTTTAAAAAACTTTATTTTTTTACAAAAGATTAGATTCGGAGATAATCTTAAGTTTGAACTTGTTGAAAATACAGAAGTGAGAAATATACCTCCGCTTGCACTTCAGTTGTTAGTAGAAAACGCGATAAAACACAATGTGATTAGTGATGAGCATACATTAATTGTCAGAGTAGAATTACAGAAAGAATATTGTATTGTAACAAATAATATCAAGGAAAAATTAACAAAAGACAGCACCGGAATTGGACTAACTAATTTAAAGGAACGCTACAAATATCTTTCCAACAAAGAGGTCATATTTTCAAATGATGGTAAATTCTTCGAGGTAAAAATACCAATTTTAGAACTTAAGAATGAAGTACATAATCATTGAGGATGAGTTAATTGCTGCTAAGCGACTCAGAGAGTTAGTCGATTCTGTTAGACCTGATTATGAATTTGTTGCCAAATTTGATTCTATCGAATCCGCTACCATCTCGCTACCTGCATTAAAATATGATCTTTTGTTCATGGATATCCAGCTTGCTGACGGAAACTCCTTTGACATATTTGATCAAATCTCTGTATCAGCGCCAATCATTTTCACTACGGCATACGATGAATATGCATTGAAAGCATTCAAGCAAAATAGTGTTGACTATTTATTAAAGCCGATCCATGCTGTGGAATTAAAAAATGCTATAAAGAAATTTGAAAAAGGACATAGTGATCAGAGTATGGGAGCTTTCCAGAATTTGAATAACCTTGTCAAATCTTTAAATCCTAACGGGAAAGAACGCTTTGTGGTAAAGGTGGGTGATTATCTAAAAACCGTAGAGACCAAGGATATTCAATTGATTTATAGCCAGAATAAGGGTACTTATTTGTTATCTTCTTTAGGGAAAAGGTTTTTGGTGGATTACTCACTAGATCGGATTGAAGAGCTACTAGATAAAAACGTTTTTTTCAGAGTATCACGAAAGTTTATTGTGAACCTTGTTTATATTAAAAATATGATTGCTTTTACTAATTCAAGACTAGAGATTGTGATGGATCACTTTGATGAAGAACAGATTATAGTAGCTAGAGAGCGGGTAAATGATTTCAAGAATTGGTTGGATAGATAATACAACCTTATCTAGAATTATTACAAATATCAAAATTTTGTGATGTACTTTTGATAATATATATTAAACATTATGTCTGCATTATCATTAAACCAAAAGGTTATTCGTTTCAAAAATAACCTACATGAAGAATTTAACAAGACACTCAACAGCAGAGTAAATGAATACATTAAGAAAAGCAAGGTAGGTCGTTATGCAAACACAGAAATGGTCTTTAAAACCCTTTTCATGTTTGTACTTTATTTTACCCCTTATTTCATGTTTCTTTTCGGAGTTGTCCAGAGTGTTTGGTTGTTTTATATAATGGCTTTCTTGATGGGATTAGGGAAGGCAGGAATTGGTTTATCCGTAATGCATGATGCAAATCACGGGGCTTATTCCAGTAAAAAATGGGTGAATACATTAATAGGTTACTCCTTGAACCTTTTAGGAGGAAATGCTACTAATTGGAAGATACAACACAACGTAAAACATCATACCTACACAAATGTGGCAGGAATGGACGAAGATATTTCCCCAAAAGGAGGAATATTAAGATTCAACCCTTACTCAGAAATTAAAAGATATCATAAGTGGCAATTCATTTATGCTTGGTTACTTTATGGGCTTATGACCATGAGTTGGATCATAGTAAAAGATATTGTTCAACTGGCAGAATACACAAAGAATGGTCTATTAAAAAAGCAAACGAAAAGTATTACCGGAGCTTGGGTGTGGTTAGTTGTTTCTAAAATTTTCTATTATTCCTATATGTTGGCTCTGCCTTTATTTTTTACCTCTTTGCCGTGGTATCATATTGTTTCAGGTTTCATGATGATGCATTATGTCGCTGGTTTCACCCTTGGGATTATATTTCAACCTGCTCATGTTATGGAGGAAAATACATTTGAAGATTCAAGTAAGTCTGATATTGTAGAAGAGAATTGGGCGGTACATCAGTTGAAAACGACTTGTAATTTTGCCCAAAAGAACAAGCTGTTGTCTTGGTATGTTGGAGGGTTAAATTATCAAATAGAACACCATTTATTTCCTAACATTTGTCACGTTCACTACCGTAAAATTGCAAAAATTGTAAGGCAAACGGCAGAAGAGTTTAATATTCCTTATAAAGCTTATCCAACCTTTAGGTCAGCTTTAGTTTCACATGGACGAATGCTTTATGCGCTAGGAAGGCCTTAATCCACATTGTATTGGGTTAACCATACGCTAAGTAAGGTTCTACATTACGATTCAATCCATTAGTTAGTTTTGCGTAACCATACAAGTCAGTTCCTATCGTCGTTTAGCTAATGTTTGTGCTATGTATTCTCAAATCAGGGTTGAAATGAAAAAAACTGTTTTGTTGATGAGCATTGCGCTCATTTTCACTGACTGCTATGAAAACCTATCTATGGAAGGTTTTGATAAAGAAAAATGGATAACTTATCCTCGTAATTGCAGTCAATACCGCCTTGAAATAGCACAGCACATCATCGATAACCAGAAGTTACTTCTTGAAGGCACACAAAACGAAATAGAAAGTTTATTAGGCAGAGCGAAAGAGCACGAACTTTATGAACGAAACCAGAAGTATTTTCACTACCGATTGACACCTCCTGACAGTTGTGGAGTGTTTGAGACCCATACTTTTCTGTCTATCCGGTTCAATGCGATGGGTCGCGCCAATTTGGTGCAAATCATGCTGAGAGATCCTAATACGTAATTAAGCTGTGAAACGGTGAACCATATGATTTTAAAAAACTTTTCCCCTTCAGAAATGATAATTCTATTAAAAAAGAAAAACCAGCTATTTCTGCTTTACTCTTTTTGACTAGTTCGGCTGCTGCTTTAGCTGTACCCCCTGTGGCTAGCAAATCATCATGTACTAGTACATTCATTCCTTCTTCTAATCCATCTATATGTATCTCTATCTCCGCACTTCCATACTCTAAGTCATACTTATGTGCATATGTTTTAGAAGGTAGTTTACCCTTTTTCCTAACAGGGACAAATGGTAATTCCATACGCTGCGCCATTGCGTTTCCCCAGATAAAACCTCTTGATTCAATCCCAACAATAGCGTCTACTTTGTGCTTAGACCAATATTTAGCAAAAGCATCCGTAATTTCTGAACTTAATAAGACATCCTTGAGTAAAGGAGTAATATCTTTGTAAATGATTCCTGGTTGAGGAAAATCAGGGACATCTCTTATTTGGGTTTTAATTTTTTCTTCAAGATTCATAGGATAGTTAGGCACAGTATTTGACAAATTGAAGATTAAATTTAAACATAACACATATGAAAAAAATCTGCTTTGTTTTACTTATTACTTTCTTTGGAAGTTATATTGTTTATGGGCAAAAACGCTCTAAGATTGAAAAGGTATTTCATTCAAAACAGAAGTGGACTGTACTTGAGGTAAAAAGTAAAACCCCTTATTTTGAGATTGGAGAAAACTTCACTATCCGAGTTGATGGAAAATTTTATCATGATAGAAATAATTATGCAAAGCTTGGAGGCGATTGGACATTGAACGATAAAGATTTAATTCTGACTTATGACTCATTTACCGAGGAACGCAGAAAAATACCTTACATCTATAAAGTAAAAAAATGGGGAAACAATGGACTTTTATTAAAGTATCGTAATAGATTCAATAAGAAAGAGAAGATATATTTAAAATAACAAAATCCCATTAAAGCTTTATCAATTTGTTTGAAAATCGAATCAAAACAAAAGAAATATTTATTCGAATCTTAATGATTCTATCGGGTCCAATCTTGCAGCCTTTCTAGCGGGCAAATAACCTGAAACAAGTCCTACACCAATTCCAACAGTAACTCCTACAAAAATCCATGACCATGGTATGATGAAATCTGAATCGAACAATAAGGTTGAGGTAAGGTTGCCTATCAGTATTCCTAATATAATTCCACCAATCCCTCCCATTTGACAGATTACAACTGCTTCTATTAAAAACTGTTGACGAATCTTAAGTGGGGTGGCTCCTAATGCCTTCCTCACACCAATCTCCCGAGTACGCTCCGTTACTGAGACCAACATAATATTCATCAATCCAATAGATGCACCAAGAAGTGTCAGGAAACCAATTACGAAACCACCAATTTTAAGATTTCCAGTAATTTCTCCTATCTTTTCTGCTAAGGACTTACTTACCTCAAGTTCAAAAGAATCTTCTTTTCCTGGTCTATCCTGACGGATAATACGCATCAAACCTCTCGCAATAGCCATAGTGTTTTCCATCTGATTTGCATCAGGCACGGATACAGCTATTTCGTATCCGAAATTCCTTTCAGGGGCAATGATTCTTGCTGTTTGAATTGGTATGATAATCGTTCGGTCAATATTTGAATTTCCGCTAGCACCTCCTTGTTCTGCGATAGTACCCACAATCCTGAATTTGGAACCAAGCAAACCAATTTTTTTTCCAATCGGATTCGCATTATCGAAAAGTTCATCTAATACATCATTTCCAACCAGAGCAACATAGTTTCCATTTACACTTTCGTTAGCAGAAAAAGGTCTACCTTTATTAATATCATATCCATCTACATTTAAATAGTTTTCATCTCCTCCTCTTACAATAAGGTTAGGATTAGTAACTTTTGAGCCAAATTTTCCTTCAGCATTCCTTGTAATTACTGTGTATACTGACACAGTACCAGGACCTTCATATTTTTCTTTAAACTGAAGTAATTGATTGTAAGTAAGTTTGGGATAATTCTTTTGTTTCTTGCCATCTGAGGATCCTCCGGACTGAGACTTATCTTCAATATCAAAAGTATTAGAGCCTAAACTGGAGAAGCTCTTGTCAATAGAGTTTTGGATACCATCTACTGCTGTAAGAATTCCGACCAAGGAAGTGATACCCACGGAAATCAAAAGTGTCGTTAGAATTGTTCTTAATTTGTTTGATTTAATTGATTTAATACCCTCTTTTATATTCTCTTTAAGGTTCATGGAATGGCTTTTAAACTATTAAATTTTATTTAACGTTACACCTTTAAAAATAATGCATATGAGGGAAATATTGTTACTTATTCTATTAAATCTTACTTTATCGAGCAGGGCTGCTTACATCCTAATTCCTATGGATGAGGGGCAATCTAATCACTTAAAAGCTTATGGTATAGCCTATTGGATACTTACCAATGATGTAAGCCTGGATTGGATGCTTAACTATAGAGGTGGAAGCTTTATGGTAAAACATTTGCAGGTTTTTGAAAATGAGTGTGTTATAAGAGGGGTTTCGTATCAAGTCATTTCTGATGCTGAAGCCAATGAACTATTGAATCATATTGCTAGCCCGTCTAGCAACATGGACGTAATGAAATTAGAGAAATACCCGGAAATTGCAGTTTATTCACCAAAAAGCAAACAGCCTTGGGATGATGCGGTCACCCTGGTATTAACCTATGCGGAAATTCCATATGATGTCATTTTTGACGATGAAATTATGAATGATAAACTTCCAAAATATGACTGGCTACACCTTCATCATGAAGACTTCACCGGACAGTATGGAAAATTTTACAGAGCTTATCATCACTTCCCATGGTATCAGCAGCAGCAAAGAGAATATGAGCAATCGGCAAAAAGACATGGATTCAATAAGGTATCTCATCTAAAGTTGGCCACGGTAAAAAAAATTAAATCTTATGTAGCTAGTGGTGGTTTCCTGTTTGCGATGTGTTCCGCTACAGACACCTATGACATTGCTTTAGCTGCTGAAGGAATTGATATCGTGGAAAGTATGTACGACGGAGACCCTGCCGATCCAAGAGCGCAATCTAAACTTGATTTTTCTAAGACGATCGCATTCGAGAATTTTAGTATTGAGCGAGATCCTATGCGTTATGAATATTCTAATATTGACAATCAAGCTAATGAACGAGGTTTAATAGAAAACAATGATTATTTTACTTTATTTGAATTTTCCGCTAAATGGGATCCTATACCTA
The DNA here is from genome assembly GCA_038746525.1 of Bacteroidota bacterium. Lineage (GTDB taxonomy): Bacteria > Bacteroidota > Bacteroidia > Cytophagales > Cyclobacteriaceae > Ekhidna. The sequence goes on along the minus strand of JBCDKO010000040.1, from coordinate 10,099 downwards.
CCATGCTTACGCAAAACCATCAGCAAATCATACGTGGATTTATGGGGCAAACTACGGGGTTTAAGAAACTCCTTGTAAAGGGAGACGTGGTTATCATGGGGCAAACCCCTAGCATTGCTGAGGCAAAATATATTCATGGAGTTCTGGGCAAAGGATTCTGGACATTTTATGGAGGCCATGACCCAGAGGATTATCAGCATTTTGTAAACGAACCTCCTACTGATCTTAACTTGCACCCGAATTCACCGGGCTATCGTTTGATATTAAACAATATTCTTTTCCCTGCCGCTAAAAAGAAGAAACAAAAGACTTAACAGTGAGATATTTTCAATATTTTCAATTAAAAGAATTATATTTTCAATATTTTCAGTCTTAAGAATAACTATTTATATCAATTTTGACCACGCGTTAAAAATTTGATAAGCAAATGTGTGGAATAGTTGGATTGTTTGAAATTAATGGTGAATCATCAAGCTTAAGATCTCAGGTATTAGAACAAGCAAGAAAGATACGACACAGAGGGCCAGACTGGTCTGGAATATATGTAGGGAAGCATGCGATAATAGCTCATGAAAGATTGGCCATCGTAGACCCACAATCCGGAAGACAACCACTTTTCTCACCGGACAACAAAAAGGTTTTAGCTGTAAATGGAGAAATCTATAATCATAAAGATTTAAGAAGAGAGCTCAGTAAAGATTACCCATTTAAAACTGAATCAGACTGTGAAATTATTTTAGCTCTGTATGAGGAGCACGGTTTGAAATTTATAAATAAACTCAATGGAATTTTTGGGTTTGTTTTGTATGACGAAACAAACAATTCTTACCTCATAGCCAGAGATCATATGGGAATCATCCCTATGTATATGGGCTGGGATATTAAAGGACAGTTTTATATTTCTTCGGAACTAAAATCTCTTGAAGGATATTGCAAAAAAATCATGGAATTCCCACCTGGACATTATTTAGCTGGCGATATGGAGAATCCAGAAAAATGGTATAACCCAGAATGGCATGCATACGATTATGTTACAAATACACATAATTCTGTTGTAGAAGATCTTAGAGAAAGCTTTGAAAATGCAGTACACAGGCAACTAATGACAGATGTTCCTTACGGAGTGCTTCTTTCTGGCGGGTTAGATTCTTCTATTGTATCTGCTTTAGCAAAAAAATATGCATCTAAACGAGTTGAATCAGATGATGAAGAAGGTGCCTGGTGGCCATCATTACACTCTTTTGCCATAGGACTTAAAGGATCACCAGATTTGATTGCTGCAAAAAAAGTGGCCGACCATATTGGTACGATTCATCATGAGGTGAATTTCACCATTCAAGAAGGGCTCGATGCACTCTATGATGTGATCTATCACTTAGAAACCTATGATGTTACTACCATACGAGCCTCTACCCCCATGTATTTACTTGCACGGGTAATCAAATCCATGGGTATAAAAATGGTACTTTCAGGTGAAGGATCTGATGAAATCTTTGGCGGATACCTTTATTTTCATAAAGCTCCCAACGATAAAGAGTTTCATGAAGAGACCATACGCAAGCTCTATAAATTACATCAATATGATTGCTTGAGAGCAAACAAATCATTAGCTGCATGGGGAGTAGAGGGACGGGTTCCTTTTCTAGATAAGGAGTTTCTTAACATAGCTATGAACATACATCCAAAGGAAAAAATGATCACCAAAGAACGTATGGAAAAATGGATATTGAGAAAAGCATTCGAAGATATTCTTCCACCTGAAATAGCCTGGAGGCAGAAAGAACAGTTTTCGGATGGGGTAGGCTATGGATGGATAGATGCACTAAAAGACTACGCTTCCCTAGCTATTAGCGATGAGCAATTTGATGCTGCCAAGTTTAGATTCCCGGTCAATACGCCACAAAGCAAAGAAGAATACTTCTATAGGGGTATTTTTCACCAACACTTTGAATCCGAAACAGCTGCTAAATGTGTTCCCTCTGTTAAATCAGTCGCTTGCAGTACTCCTGAGGCTTTGCTGTGGGATGAATCATTTCAAAATACTGTGGACCCTTCTGGAAGATCGGTAGCAAATGTTCATTATTCTGCATATGAGAATAGCCATGTTTAAAACAACTAATTTGCTAATGCATTCTATCGGCACGCATCTGTAGTTTTTTCATAATCTCAGCCTCCAGTTTTAGAAATTCCTTCCAACGAATTTCCACTTTCTGAGGATGAACATACTCCTTAGCCAAATCAATAAAATTGTGATAATGTCCTGCCTCGGAAATCATTAAATCGTAATAAAATTTTTGCAGCTCTTCATCACATATATTTTTCCAAAGTAGCTTAAATCGTTCGCAACTTCGGGCCTCTATCAAAGCATTCCTCAACAGCTTTTCAAGGAGTTGTTCTTCTCTGCTACCTCCTTTTTTAAGTATGGAAGCTAATTGTGCAACATATTCATCTTTACGCTGCTTGCCTAAACCATATCCTCTCCGGTTCAGATGCTGGATAACCATTTCAAAGTGACCCCACTCTTCTGCAACCACTGGCGTAAGAACTTTCACCAATTTTTCTTTTTCAGGGAATTGGATGATTAACGAAATACATGAACTTGCTGCTTTTTGTTCACAATAAGCATGATCTACGAGGATATCTTCAATGTTTTTTTCCGCGATATTGGCCCAACGGGGATCAGTTGGCAATTCAAGCCCCAGTGTTGTCTTACTGTTCTTCATTCAATCAAAAAATCTCCATTTAATATTTAAATCCAATGATCTCGGCTGCCCAGGATAAAAAGGTGAAGCAAAATATCCTCCATCAGTTGGTTGATCTATGTGGGTCCATTTCAAGGAGAAAAAGAAATTATCCAAGCGCATATTTATAAAAAAATCCGCTTTGAAATATCCTTCAATTTCGTATTCATCTTGTAGATAAAATTGTTGTATCTCCGGTGCAAAGCTATTGGCAAAGTAAGCTGAACGTGTATGCATGTCTAAACCAATTTCAAAAGGAACCAGATCACTAAACCAATTCCCACGCCAGAAAACTCTTCCATTATAAAACAATTTTGGTATTCTCACCAATGATGCTCCCTCCCCTGCAACATTTGTAAAATAGACTTCATTTTCAAGATGCCATCCCTCCTCTTTGCGATTCAGAAATCTAAAATTGGCCTGTCCACCTAGTTTACTGATAAGAAACGTGCCTTCACTCTGTCTTGCTTGCCTATCTTGATCAAAATACAGATAATTTTGATATGAAGTAAGATGTAAGGTTGGCCTTACTTCTAAAAAATCATAAACAAATCGTATACTTCCTTCCAGCTGGTTGGTGAAAACAGGACTGAATGAATTATTCCATTCATGGTGATTTCCAAAATATCGTTGGTAAATGAAAGGTACCGCATATTTGCTGGTTTGATACGAGGCATTTATCAAATTACTTGAAAGAGTGCCTCCGATAGTATATTCACCACCTCTGAGATATTCGGCATTTCCAACGATTGAAAATTTATCCTTCCACTTAAATCGGACATAACCTCCGATGTATTGCTCTAACTTTTCTGCTTGGGGGTCTAGATAATTGTAAGAAAAATCTACCCATCTGAACCTTAAATAAGTTCTGTAAAAAATAGAAGAAATCTCCCCTTTGATCCCTGCTTCATTACTGAGTGAAATAAAATTAGTACGCTGGTAGGTAGAATCTTCATCAATTAGGAAGTTGGAATAAAAGTCATCATATGGATTATAATCTCCAATTGCATCATCAGCAAAGTCTTTATAGGTATTTTCTTCTGATCGTCTATCCAATAGATGATACAATTGAAATTGGTCTGCTATTTGATAATCTTGATAGAAATGAATTCTTCGTTCTTTAAAATTAGTAGTGGCATCTTCAAGCCTAAGGAGTGCATTTTCAAATTCGAAAAGCTCGGACCTGAGTCTATTTTCAGTTAGGTAGCGAACTCCTCCTAACTCTACCGTATTATGGTTTAACTGAGAATAATGAAACATAATCTGATAAGGAATTTTTTGGTTTTTATAATGGGTACTTCCTACAAATGACGAACTTTGCACTTGCCTGTCGCCCTCACCATTGACCGCTAACTGCTTATCAACTGTTAAGCGTTTATAATCAAATCCTACATTCCAATGTGGATTCACATTTCTTGAAAAAGCAACATCTACAATATTGCGATTACCGCCACCCAGCATTGCGAAGAGATCAAAGAAGGGAGATTTGGTGTCATAGTATTTAACTTCATTGGGTGGAGTTGCATATCGATAGTAAGAATTATAGCCAGATGCCCTTCCATAGGTTTTTGATGGCGTATGAAAAACAGGAAATAAAGCTGTGCCAATTACACCTAAATTTTGAAGCTCTCGATTAGATTTATCCACTAATGATTGTCTTTCCATCAAATAGATAGAGGTGTCAACTACTTGGTAATCACCCAGATTATTAAGAACAACTTCTTCTGTAATAAATTTTGTGGTTTTGGGACCATAGACTTGCTTAGTTGAATCGTCTACAATTTGACAGAAAAGAGGAAAATTAATACCAACTGCAAAAAGCCAAAATAATAATCTCACAAGCAAATCTACTAATCGCATTTATGTAAATCCTGGATTTCGTCAGTAGTTGCAAAAAGTATTCCTATATTTTCATCAATAGAATTAGCTATCAAAACAACCTAAGGAAATTATGCAAATAAAACAGATCGTGAACTACCTCGAATCCTGGGCTCATCCGGCTTTACAAGAACCTTATGACAATTCCGGGATGATATTAGGAGATAAGAATAAGAACTGCAAATCGGCATTAATCACACTTGATGTAACGGAAGAGGTAATTGATGAGGCAATTGCAATGAAATCCAATTTAATTATTGCCCATCACCCATTGATCTTTAAAGGATTAAAAAAAATTGGATATAGCCACTGGGTAGATAAATGTATTCGAAAAGCCATAAAGCACGACATTAATATTTATGCTGTACATACAAATCTTGACAACATCTTTACGGGTGTGAACAAAAAAATTGCTGAAAAAATAGGTTTGACGAAACAGCGAATCTTGCAACCGAAACCATCCACATTAGTCAAGCTTACGGTTTACGTTCCAAAGGACCATTTGGGTCAAGTGTCCGCTGCGCTTTTTGAAGCAGGCGCAGGAAACATAGGCAATTATGACCAATGTAGTTTTCAATCAGAAGGAAAAGGGACTTTCCGCGGAAATGATGCAAGCAATCCTTTAATAGGCACACCAGGGATAAGAGAAACTGTCGTGGAGCAATGTATTGAAGTCTTGGTTAAAAAGCACGAGCTTTCACAAGTTCTCTTCGCGATGAAAAACTCTCATCCTTACGAGGAGGTAGCATATTTTGTTAACGATCTCGTCAATGAAAATCAAGAAATTGGTGCAGGTATAATAGGCAAGTTAAAAGATGGAATGAAGACTAAAACTTTTCTTGGTCATCTAAAATCAAGTATGAATCTACATGTAATCCGACATACTAAATTGACAAAAGATTTGATTTCAAAGGTAGCTATTTGCGGAGGTTCGGGTTCTTTCTTACTTAACGCTGCTATCGGTGAAGGAGCAGATATTTTTATCACTTCCGACTTTAAATATCATGAATTTTTCGAAGCTAACAATCAAATAATTATTGCTGATATTGGTCATTACGAAAGCGAAGTGTTTACTAAAGAATTACTCCGGGATGAATTAAGCAAAACTTTCGCTAAGTTTGCGTTTTGTTTGTCAAAAGTAGACACAAACCCTATCAAATACTTATAAAACTGAATGGAAAACACAGTAGCTAAAAAGCTGGAGGCTTTAGTAAAACTACAGGCAATTGATTCAAAAATTGATGAGGTAAAAAAAGTTAGAGGTGCACTGCCAGAAGAGGTTCAAGATCTTGAGGATGAAATAGCAGGTTATCAAACAAGGCTAGATAAGCAAGCGGATGAAAGAAAAGCACTAGAAGAAAGCATAGAAGCAAGTAGAGTTTCCATCAAAGACGCCGAAAAGCTGATTAAAAAGTATGAAGAGCAACAAATGGATGTCCGCAATAATCGTGAATACGATGCGATCACGAAAGAGGTAGAGTTACAACAACTAGAAATCCAAATTCTTGAGAAACGCATCAAAGAAGCATATGCAAAAATAGATTTAAAAAAAGAAGAATCAGAAGAAACAAGGAACACGCTCACTGAAAGAGATAAAGATCTTAGGGAAAAGAAAAAAGAGCTTGATTCTATCGTCAAGGAATCAGAAGATGATGAGCAAAAAATGGATAAAGAGCGTACAAAAGCTTCTAAAAGTGTGGATGAAAGAATATTAAATTCTTATGAGAAGGTAAGAAAAAACATGAGAAATGGCTTAGCAGTAGTTCCTGTCAAAAGAGGTGCCTGTGGTGGATGTTTCAATGTAGTACCACCTCAGAAACAAGCGGAGATTAGAGAAAAGAAAAAGATCATTGTTTGCGAACATTGCGGAAGGATTCTTTGTGATGTAGAAGATGTAATCGAAGATGAGGTAAAACCAAAAAGAAGAACCATCAGAAAGAAAGCTACTATAAGAAAATAAATCAGGAATTTTCTAATATCATATCCTTTTATTTACCTGTTGTTAATCTTGATTAACACTGAAGATTAAATTTCAAAGAAGAGTTGTTTTTTATTCTAGCTCAAAAATCATAGGTATTTTAGATTCTCGTTGGAGAATTTCATTTTACTCCTTTTTCTGGATTCTTACCGGTAAATCGTCTAAAATAGTTTTTTATTTCTTCTATCTCTTTTTCCATGTTACCTTTCGTGTAGTAAGGTTTATCTACAAAAACAGTTTTGGTGACATAATCAAAGCCAATTTTCACTATTGGCACACTTGCTTGATGTGCTATTCGATAGAATCCTGTTTTCCAAGTTGGTGAATAACTCCGGGTTCCCTCAGGGGTGATAGTCATAATAAATTCATCTTTAGAATTAAATAATTGAACGACCTGGTCTACTAATTTTGATTTTTTAGTACGATCCACAGGGACTCCACCAATAAATTTTAAAAACCATCCTATAAAAGGGATGTTAAAAAGCGATTTCTTAGCCAAAAAATTAGGCTTGAAACCTAGCACATTTCTCGCACCCCAACCGACAAAAAAGTCCCAATTGCTTGTATGTGGAGCAATAATGATCACATACTTCAGGAGATTAGGCTTTTCGCCTTGAATCTTCCATCCAAACAACTTGTAAAAACCACCAAGAATTCTAGACACAAAAGATTTTCTATCACTCATCTTTTGGCGTTTTCATATTTTTAAATGTAATACATTATTAAGATATCAACGAAGCGATAGCCTTTTCATAGATTTTATCCATAACTACCCATAGAAGCAAACTTCTCTACACGATCATTAATTCTTTCCTGTGGCTTCATCGCAGATAGTTCTTTAATATTCTCCAAAATTACTTTTTTCAGTTCGGCAGCGGCCACATTTAAATCACGGTGAGCCCCACCAAGAGGTTCTTTAATGACCCCATCTATCAATTTATATTGTAACATATCCCCAGCGGTGAGCTTTAAGGCTTCAGCAGCTTGTTCTTTGTAGTCCCAACTTCTCCAAAGAATAGAAGAACAAGACTCTGGCGAGATGACTGAATACCAGGTATTTTCCATCATTAAAATACGATCTCCCACAGCAATTCCTAGCGCACCTCCGGAGGCGCCTTCTCCTATCACAATGCAAATTACCGGGACTTTAAGCACCGTCATCTCTTTTAAGTTTCTGGCAATAGCCTCTCCTTGTCCCCTTCTTTCTGCATCTAGCCCAGGGTAGGCTCCAGGAGTATCTATAAGTGTTACAATAGGTTGGTTGAACTTTTCAGCAATTTTCATAAGCCTCAAAGCTTTTCTGTACCCTTCCGGATTGGCCATGCCAAAATTTCTCATTTGACGCTGCTTTGTAGACCTTCCTTTTTGCTGACCAATAAACATAATCGTATGTCCATCTAGTGTTCCAAGACCTCCAACCATTGCTTTATCATCAGCTACCGTTCTATCTCCATGGAGCTCAATGAAATCTTCAGTAATTTCATAGATGTAATCTAATGTATAAGGCCTAGTAGGATGCCTTGAAAGTTGAACTCTCTGCCACCTGGTGAGGTTTGAGAAAATTTCTTTTTTAAGCTCGATAATTTTACTCTCCAGTTGTGCTACAGCTTCTGAAACATTTATGTTGCTTGTTTTTGCAAGATCTTTCATATCAGCGAGTTTTGATTCCAACTCTGCGATAGGCTTTTCAAAATCTAAGTACATAAGGGTTAAAATTTATCTAACAAACTTACCATGAATGAAGTAAAGAGCTACACAAAGTTTCGTAGCAATAAATATCAGAATGGCATTGCCTACATGCTGTCAAACACGTAATTTTGTTTTTTCAAAAAAAGGTCCGGTAGTTCAGTTGGTTAGAATGCCTGCCTGTCACGCAGGAGGTCGCGAGTTCGAGTCTCGTCCGGACCGCTCTAAAGTCAAGTACTTACAAATTTTTTAAGTGCCTTTATTACTATTCAGCTACTAAAAGTGCTGATTACCTACTAGTTAATAACCGTAATTACTGAAAACAATTTTATTACATATGGCAAATTAAAATAATGTCTTGAATTAAAGCAATTTACCATAAAATGCATCGAAAATAAGAACTATTATTCATTATTACTAATTAAAATTTTGGAAAAGTAGCTGAATGGTAACGTGCTTTTTTTATGTATGAAGAATTAGTTTCAAGTATGTTTCAAGCAAAACAGTCGAAAATCGTTAGTCAAAATCACTGAATAAGTCCCCTGCTGCCTGGTCCACTTTCTTGTTTCCAAAGTAGGACAAGTACTCTTGAGTCTGCTTTTCGGTCTGGTGATCAAGACTTTGTTGTGCGATACCAGCAGACTCAGTATGCTCCCACAGCATTGTTGCATAGGTATGTCTCGCTGAGTAAATGGAGAACTTAGGGATGGATAAATGCTCCGCTATCCGATGTAAATACTTATTGATCTTGAGTCTTCCGTTCTATATTCTCTTGGAATAGAAGTCCTTGGGACATTCAAGATCAAGGACAGGAAACACAAAGTCTTTTAGAGTTACTTTGGCATGTGCTTTGGTCACACATGTGATTCGTCATAATCAATCACACACTCATACTCTCTGAAAATTTGCTTAATTCTCACTCTTAAGTTTTTCGCTCTTTCCCAGCTTGATAAAAGGTAAATTGTCAAATTTTAGAATATAAATCAGCAGTTCATGCTTCATTATAATTCGATATTTTATTCGAATATATGAGCATGTACGCTTATATATTTGAGTAGTGAAATTTTGAATTTGATCTCATGATTGGGGTACGAGACCAAGAGTTGATTCAGAAGTTTGGAAACAGATTACGAGATCTGCGAAAGGAAAAGGATCTCTCCCAAGAAAAGTTGGCTAATCTATCGAATGTCACTATTAATCAAATCTCCAGAATAGAACGAGGTGAAATCAACCCTACCTTGAGTACGCTAGGAGTTATATCAGCAGCAATGGAGGTATCTTTAAAAGACCTTTTGAATTTTGACTAGCACTCCAAATTTTGATCATTTGATCTATACTTCTTGGCTAGTTCACTTGGTTTGAGATCTCCAGAGATGGTTGATTTAATCAAACCTTCCAATCTTGATTTCTCTGGATTAACCCGCATTCTAAGACTTTGGTAAAGTAACAAATAGCAGCTAACTTCTTCCAGCAGCCATGCAAAGCCTATGCATTTAATGGTGAGTTGTATCCCTACCCGAATTCTGGACGAAATGTAAAACCCTGATCCGGTGGCTGGCAGATAGGGCTTTGAAACATTAATTGGTGACCCGCCAGCTGGCGGGATCCCGTATGGAATAATGTTAGTTAAAAATACATTTCCTTGGTTGCATTTCATCAACCTATAAAATGAAATGCGATGAAAGAAAACCATTTTGAAAGTATGCCTGCAACCACGGGACGCGGGACTTCGGCTATGCCGTCTTCGGCCGCGTGGCAGAGGGCATGGACACGGTGGATGCCATCGCTGGGGTGGACACCACCACCAAGAACGGCC
>JBCDKO010000039.1:0-28163 GCA_038746525.1 Bacteroidota bacterium | reverse complement strand
TACTGTCTGCTCCAGCGTCTTATCATGCTGTCATTAAGTCCATACTCTTCACTTACTTCTTTAGCTGATCTACCTGATGGTAATAACTCAACAATCATCGTCTTAAAATCTCTCTCATAGGTCCTTGCCATAAGCAAATCTAAGGTTGATAGCCTTCATCTTTTCGTCACAACTAATGTAGACAGTCCAATGTAGATAGCAAAAAAAGGGTGACCCTACATTTCAACCCTACGTATGCTTTATGGCTCCATCAAATTGAAATCTGGTTCAATATTTTAAGCAAAGATGTGCTTAAAGGAGGTATTTGGCATTCCAAACAACAATTGGTCGATCAACTTCTTCAATATGTCAAAACTTGCAATGAAACCAGAGCAAAGCCTTTTTATATAGAATTATTCACCAAATAATGAACTAACTTAAAAAATCATTACACAGCTATCAATTTATTTCTTCATCACGCCAGCTCTTGGCGAGCTTTAGGCATAGGAAAAGTTAACCTCACCTCAGTGCCTTGGCCTTCTTTAGATATGATTTTATAAGTAGCATTATGGTTTCTCATAATGTCGAAAGTCAAGTAAAGTCCCAGTCCAATACCTTCCCCAGGATTTTTGGTAGTGAAAAAAGGATCACCTAGTTTTTGTTTGTATTCTTCAGGTATGCCTTTACCCGTGTCTCTAATACTTAATTGAAGGTTATCGAGATCGTTTTTTGTCTGAATGCTAATAGTTCCTTCTCTTTCTATGGCTTGTACTGCGTTTTGTAGTATATTAAAAAAAGCTTGGCAAAGTTTTCCTGGATTACCATAGACTTCGAGAGCATTTTCATCAAAATTCTTCACAATTTTAATTTTTCCAAATATTTTGCTACTTAGAGGATTTAGGCAATTCTCAACTATTGTGTGAACATTGCAATATTCATAATTTCCTTCTTCGCTGTGGCTGTAGCCTCTCAAGCTTTCAACAACGTTTTTGATTCGATAGATGCGCTCTTCGGTGGCTTCAAAGATTTGATGTAATCTTGAATCGTTTTGTAAAAACGTCGAAAATTGTTGTTTGATGAGTTGCTCTCCCTGTAGGATAAAGTTGAGAGGATTGTTGATCTCATGAGCCACTCCAGCAGACAAAACCCTTAATGAGGTCATCTTTTCCCGTTGAATCAGTCCAATTTGTGTTTGTTTTAGTTTTTCAAGGGTCTCTTCCAAAAGGTCTCTTTGTGTTTGTATCTCGATATCTTGTGCTTGGATTTTTTGGTTAAGCGAGGAAAACTGTACATTAAATTGATGCTTGGAGTAGAAATAGAAAAAGACCAATAAGAGCAAAATACTTACCAGCTCTAAACCAATAATGAATGTTGTATCATAGGTAATTTTCCGCTTTTCAGTTTCACTTTCAAAAACTACATGTTGTGATTGATTAGCAAATTGATTGGGGTCTTTTTCCTGCTGAAACTCATACTCTGCTTCCAGACGAGCAATCTGTTCAAAATTTTCCTCATCGCGAATACTATCAGTCATTTGTTTATAAAGAGCATAGGCTTTATATGATGCTTCATAATTTCCCATAAACTTTTCAACTAAAGCCAGCTGCTCTGCAATATTTCGAATATTTATTCTTTGGTTAGTTTTTTGAGCTACTTTCAAGGCTTCAAGAAAAAAAAATTTTGCTTTTAAAAATTTATTTAGTCGCTTATTTATCGATCCAAGAGCAAAGAGTAGGTGACTTTTATTGGCTTCTACTTCCATTGAATCAAAAATATTTAAGGACTCATTTAGATTATTCAAAGCTTTTTTGTAGTCATCTGAGTCTTCATAAACCAGTCCTCTATTATTTAGATTTAAGGATATATTCGATACTTTATTAGTGCTTTTTTCTAATTTTACTAACTCAAAATAGTAATCTAAAGCTTTTTCATAATGACCTTGCTTCCCATGAATGACTGCTACATTGTTTAAACATTTTGCAATATTTTTTTTATTTCCTAAAGACTTATGCACTTCTAGGCATTTAAGGTAATATTTCAAGGCTTTGGTGTAGTCTCCGAACTTATTATAAATGTTTACAGTATCAACAACTTGAACAACTCTGTCGTTATGCAGGATGTTATCAGCCAAATAAGTATACTTTTGTTTATAATGAATTTTCGTGTAACTATCCCAACTATTCTCATCAGAAAGATCATTATCTACTAATAATAGGAGAGAATCAATCACCTTTTGGTTTTGAGCGACAGATTGCAGGCAGCACATGTAAAATACGAGAAGAAGTTTGAACGTTTTTTGCACTACGTAAAAAAAAAGTATCATTTAGATTTACTGCTACGAATAATACGTATTTACAAGAAAAAGGAGTTTACGTACCTAAAAAGGAGTTGAACTGTGAGGTTAAAAAAATCATTGAAGTAGGCACTTAGTAAATAGTCAAATTTTCGCAGTAGACCGGGCTATGAGCCACCATTCTATCCATCAGACGGTCAAATAGTTTACCTTTCATCAGATGTCGGTTAAACCGATAACAATACTCGTCTAGATAGGCTTGCAGATGTTCCACGGCATGATGGGTGCCACGGAGCCAGGCTTTGAACATCATGATCGCTCGATGCATCTCGGGGAAATGCTCCCCTTTCTTACCTGATGCGATCTGTGTGAGATGAGGGAAGGTAGCTTTAAGTGGACGATATCCTTTCCATTCATCGGTTTTGATTTCAGCGTTCTTATCCATATGATCATGAAAAAAGGGGCGTAAGGATGAACTGCTTCCATCTTTGATCACCCGCGCATACATCCGCCCGATTCCTTTGTTTTTTCGCTCTAAAGGGACAACAACGAGCTTTTTATCCTCATTTTGGCGACCCTTGGTGCCGGCTTCTTGCCGGCCCACCACCATTTCATCTACTTCTACCTTCCCTTGCATTAGCAATTGTTGACTACTTGCCATTTTCGCCAACCACTACTACCTCTTCCAATTGATTCACTACTTCCACCAATTGGATGGTGGAATTAACGGTCTTATTTTCTACTACCTATAGCTTAGTTTCTTTTGCTTTAAACCCAGTGTAAGAAACTTGCAGCGTTTGACTGCCTGCCGGCACATTAGTGAGACTGAATTTTCCCTCCACATCGGTGAAAACACCTTTTTGTGTTCCCTTAAAGGCGACTGTGGCAAAGACAATTGGATTTTTGGAAGCATCTATTACCCTTCCTTTAATCTGTTCAAAACCAAGGTCTTTTTTCTGTTTTTTCCCATTGATCTTTGATTAATACTACCCTTCCACTTTCAATATAGCTTACTTCATACCCACTAAAAATGATTTTCAGGATCTCCTCAATGGTTCGATTATTAAAATTCTTGGAAAGAGTGACAACATTATCGACTGAAGAGGATGCTTAGGAAAAGCTATGGTTTCTTTTTCCAACGTCTTAATCGCCTCCTCGACGGTTTGATTTTGCAGTTGAAGGGTGACTCTTTTAGATAGTATAGCGTCTTCCTGACCAAAGCCAACATAAAATCCTATGGTTAAAAAGGAGATAATGAAAATCCTGTGGGTAGGTTTGAACCGTAACATGGTAAACACTTAATTGAAAAACAGTAAGGTTGGGCTTGAATTAATAAATGCTGATAGAACCGTTTGCCTCTTTGGTATATTGAAACTCCATCACAAAGGCCAGCTCATGTAATAGAGAAGCTAAGTCTCTGTTATTGACAACCCCTCGGAAAGTCTTCTCTGCCAGATTGGCCTGCTTTATTTTGATAGATATTCCGTAGGTATATTCTAAGGTGCCAACGATGGAACTGAGCGTCTCATTATCAAAATACAACTTCTCTTTTGTCCATAACAGAATATTTTCAGGCTTGATGTCTCGTTTACGTAATGATCCATTGATAAGGCTTACTTGTTTGGCCGCACAATTATTTCTTCATTATCTACTATAGCTGAGAACGCCACTTTGCCTTCTTCTAGCGTTAAGGTGGTTGGCCTATTTAAAATTGCTCGAAGGTTAAAGGCAGTTCCCGAGACCTGTGTTTTGGAATCTGCAGTATGAATGATAAATGGTTTTTCAGGGTTTTTGGCCACTCGGAAGTAACCTTCACCTGAAAACTGTACGCAGCGATCCTGCGCTCCAAAATTATCAGCATGAATCAGTTTAGAATTTGCATTTAAGGTCACCAAAGTCCCGTCTTCCAAAGTGATTACCTGCGTCTCCCCATAAGCTGTGGTATAGGTAGTTACTGATGAATTAAACGGGGTAAATAAGCCGAACCCCACCCCAAACAACTAGTATCGCCACACATGCAACGAGAGCCCAGGTCATTCTAGGATCGAAAGCTTTTTTTTCGATATACGTTTCTTGTTCAACCCCTACCCAGATTCGTTGTTTTCTTGCTATCGAATCTGATGACGGAGCTATCGGCTCAATTCCGTCGGTCTCTCGTGTCCATTGCTCCACTGCTCTTTTTTCAGAGGTGCTACAGCTACCTTCTGCATATTTCTTTAGTTTGACATTGATTCGGCAATATCTCTATGACATTATCTGCGTGGCTCTGCAAAATTTCGTATTCAATTTCATTTTCGGTCACCTATACTTGTGCAGGTTTTGGTGAATCTAATTCTTGCTGTTTGACAGATTGTTTGTTTGACGCTGTATTTTTCTCGGTAATAATCAATGACTTTCTGCTTGGCTGACCTAATCAAATATCCTTCCAAAGAGGAGTTGATAACCACTTCGTCCCACCGCTTCCAAAGGGAAACAAAGATATCTTGTACCATTTCTTCCGATGCCTCTTCATCTTGGGTTTGAATGACATATTTCAAACAGCATTTCTCAATACTTATCAAACAGCATTTGTAAAGTCTGCCGCTCTTTCAGGTAATATGTGTGTTTATTCGCTTTAACGATGGTGTAATTAATAACGAAGCCTTAAATGCTTAATCTTTGAAATATGATAAGATAATTTTTGATAAGGATAAAATTTCACTAGAACTAGCGATAGAAATCACTTTATTGAGAGATGATATAATGAAAAAAGCAAGCCTCTCGGGCAGCCTTACGATAGATGAAAATTAACAATTAAAAAAGACTCAATATCAATAGTCGTTGAGCAGTACCTTGATCTTTTAGCTAGTTGATGATGATTTGATTACCCTCCCTTCGGTAAATGAAATCTAGAATGAAGGCCATGTCATCTAGCAACGTGTCCATGGACGGTTTGACGTACTGTCCTTTGAATATTTTATTTTTAAATAACGTTTTATTGATTGTGATTTGCACTCCATACTTTCGTTCAATGCTTTTAGTAAGCTCGATAAAATACTCATCGAAGAAGTTCAATTCGCTATGCGTTCAACCACTGAAGTTTGTGGCGGCTGCCTTCTTTTTAGTCAACTGCCCACCAGAAAGACATACTTGTCCTTCTGGTAACAGTTTCGTTTTGGTGGCAGCATGTTCTGCCAAGCCAGAAAAGGCTGCTTTTCCTTCGGCAAGTGCTAAAGTCACCGCCTTTTGAGAGTAGCTTTTCAAATTGAACTCGGTCTCTCATACTTCAGTACGTGAGGTGGTCGTGGTGATGATAAACAAACGGGCATGAGGCATCTTTGACTACTTCAAAATAACCTTCTCCTTTAAAGATAACATTCCGTATACCGGCTATATTCTACTGCGATTTAGTTGAGAACCTGAATTTAACATTACGCTTGTGCCATCAACAAGTGTGATGACATTTGTTTCTCTGATTCCTGTGGTTAAATCTCATGCTCGACTCTAAAAAACTTGAAACCAACCGAACTCTGATTATTAAGGCGATGGACGCAGCTATGGCCCTTACACTTTTGAATGTTGCTTTTTGACTTTTCTTGGATATGGTATCCGCATTGATCGCCTCCCACATTTGTCTTCTTAAAAAGGGGTTAGGGTTGATTTACCAGCCTTCTCATCAGGATTGAATGTTTAAAACCAATGCTCGATTGCCGCTTCCTCCTCCGAAGTGCAATTTCCTTGCGCATATTTTTCAAGTAAGTAGGGAGTGATGTTCATAGAATTATAGGTTTATTCGTTACCTCTTAAAGAATACTCGACGAACTCAAACTTTACCCTAAATGAAAAATGATTTTTTGAAAAAATTAAGAAGGCGCTTTACAGAAGTGTTTAAGCGCTTTACTTATAGATTACTCACCGTCTTTTCGCTGACTTCCAGTTCAACAGTGACTTTTATCTTTTTTTCCTGCTGTCTCTCTCCATGCCAACTACTTGCTGCAATACTTCCGGCTGGTTTGCTCAATAAACTCACTTAGCTCTCTTCAAAAAGCATAAGCATCTTGCTGACCCTCTTGAGAGGCCTCCCATTGTTCAAACCGCTCTGAAAAAATGGCCAGCTTCTTGCTTCTTACTCGATTTTGATTCCATAGTTTTTTTTAAAGTTCATCATTGATCACAAACTTTGTGTACTGTTGTGTATCCTATCTCCTAGTCTGACTGCCAGAACTCTTTAGTTTCTATATCCATAATCGTCAATTTTCCAGTTGTACCAGCTCCGGTATCTAAGTTCCAAACATTGAAAGCTTTCATGGGAGTACTTTTACCCCAATTTAATGTTGGGGTATGCCCGATGTAGATTTCATTGAAGTTGGCTAATAAATCAGGTTTCTTCAATTTATATTCCCCTGCCAAGGCATTTCTCCACAAATTTCTATCCCAATAACAAACTGCAGAATCTATTTCATAAGCTGGACCCTCAGGATTTGTAAATCCGCCATGCACAAAGACTCTGCGATTGGAATCTATATAAAAATCTCGTTGAATTTCAGAAAAAAACCGACGATGTTTTTCTTTATCAACAACTCCACGGTTTCGCTGATAGGATGTAACCGTATTAAACCCACCGTTCTCATGCCACGCAACATCATTAATCCCTCCTAGTAACCATTCCTGAGTCCATGAATCATGGTTACCTCTAATTGCAACAAGCGAAGGGATCATTAACAACTCTTCCACTACCTCGGCAGTTTGGGAGTGTCTGTTCGAAACGTCACCTAGCTGTATCAGCGTATCTACTTTTTTATCGAAACCAGATCTTTTCACACACTGATTAAATGCATCCAGGTTTCCATGTATATCTCCCATGACGAACTTTCTGCCTGCCATAGTTTAAACAAATCAAAAATTTAAATGATGGATATGCTCATAAATCATATTTATTGCATGTGACCGATTTGTAACTTATCATTATCTAACATTTATACTCATCGCCATTTTGAGATCTTGATTTACAAGAATTTAACCCTCAGTATGTTATACTATTTAAGTATTTTCCAAGCTCTTCTTAAAATTGTTTATCCTTTTTTTATTGCTTTTATGCTAACTACATCAAAGATTTCTTCAATAACTTTTAGCCTAACTACATCCTTCCTGAACTAAATATTTTAACGTCTAACGTATACGTTTCACTTATTTTCATAAACAACCTTAAGCATTATCTGAAATATATATTTTTATTAAATTCAATTTGTTGCAAAACATGAAACGGTATTGCGATAGTGAAAAATCTCATCTGCAAGTTTTCGTATATGATTTTTTTGTGCAATAGATTAATGAAAAATAAGTCTCTTTTTTTGCTTAAAATTTTAGTAAATTACTAAATTTGGTAGTATTTAAATCATTAATAAATTGGTCCGGTGATGCGATTTATTGCAAATTCCATGTGGCCATTTGAAATAAAGGGCACCTCTAAAAACTCAGTTCAAAAATTTGAGGTAGCGTTTTTTTTCCAAGATAAGACGTCAAAAACGGAGTGTAGCAGCATTCAATAAGTATTTTGATAATAAAGTATCAGGAAAAAAGATCATCTCAAAAATTGAAAGTGGGTTTTTAGAGGTGCCCTAAACTTATGCACATGAAAAAATCAATAGAGGAAAAGCTGGAAATACTAGCAGATGCAGCGAAATACGATGTGTCGTGCGCTTCTAGCGGGAGCAATCGGGAAAATACTGAGAAAGGCTTAGGCAATGCGAGCAGAATGGGCATTTGCCATAGCTATTCTGAAGATGGAAGGTGTATTTCATTGCTAAAAATCTTACTAACCAACTATTGCATCTACGATTGTGCCTATTGTGTGAGTCGTAGAAGTAATGATGTGCCACGCACAGCTTTCACAATAAATGAAGTGGTCAGCCTTACCATTAATTTCTACAGAAGAAATTACATCGAAGGTTTGTTTCTCAGTTCAGGGATTTTAAAAAATGCGGATTTTACCAATGAACGGCTCATCAGGATTGCAAAGAAGCTGAGAATGGAAGAACAATTTAACGGGTACATCCACCTGAAGATCATTCCAGGCGCAAGTGAGCAAGTGATGGAGGAGGCCGGAATGTATGCAGATCGACTGAGTGTAAACCTCGAAATTCCTGCAGAAAGAAGTCTAAAGAAAATAGCCCCTGAAAAAGATCACGCTAGTGTCTATCAGCCGATGAACTGGCTAACGAGAAGAATTGACGAATACAAAGAAGATCGAAAGAAATACCGAAAGGTAAAATCTTTTGCTCCTGGCGGTCAAAGTACACAAGTCGTCGTGGGAGCCTCTCCTGAAAGAGATCTTGAAATCTTACGACTTTCCTCGAACTTATACAGAAAGCAGAAGCTGAGACGGGTATATTACTCAGGCTACATTCCCGTAAGCGAAGATCGTCGGCTTCCAACCATCCCAGGTGCTCCTTTGAAGCGGGAGAACAGACTCTATCAGGCAGACTGGCTTTTTAGATTTTATGGTTTTGAGATGGATGAGATTGTTTCTGAAAAGCACCCGGAACTGGATTTGGAAGTAGATCCTAAATTGGCCCATGCGCTAAGAAATCCAGCACTATTTCCCATAGATATCAATAAGGCACCATATGAATTGATTCTTAGAATTCCCGGGATAGGGGTGAAAACAGCCCGGATGATTGTAAAGTCGAGAAAGTATGGGAAAGTCCGACTCGAAGATGTGAAAAAGATGGGCGCTGCGGTCAACCGGGCAAAATATTTCATGCACATACAAGGCAGAGCACTCCCTTTGGTAACCAATGAGCCCAAACAGATACGAACCAGAATTCTTAACGAGGGTCAAAACGGGCAAATGAGCTTGTTCTGAATGGATAAAGTTTTGCTATATGACGGTACAGTAGAGGGGTTTTTCACGGCTGTTTTCGAAGTGTATGAACAGAAGTTACAAAAACCTTTGATCAGAAAGCTTACTGGGTATGAAAATAGCTTGTTTGAGGTACCTTTTAAGGTCATCTCAGATGAGATTAAATTGACTCGGGTACTGAACGGGTTGCGAAAGAGGACACCTAAGGGAATCATCGAAATGCTCATTAAAGTGCTGTATTCAGAATTGCCTGATGCTGAGCACGTGGCATTAAAAGTGGTTCGGCTTGCTTTTGCTCAGCCAAAAGGGTTGCGAATGGATTATCGAAATGAAGCCATCTTACGCATGAAAAAGATCCATAGAATGGTAAATCGAGAGATACACCGGATGCATGCTTTTGTGCGCTTTCAAAAAACCACTGATGATATATATGCTGCTACTATAACCCCGGATTTTGACGTGATGCCTTTTATTGGATCTCACTTCGAAAAACGATACGCTGACCAGCAATGGTTGATTTATGATACACGGAGAAGCTATGGCATTTTCTACAATTTGAAAAAGGTAAATACGATCGTTCTAAACAACCCTTCATGGGTAGGAAACAAGCAGATAAGCCCTGCGATTCTGACAGAAAACGAATCGCTTTTCAAAGATGCATGGGCTAAATACTTTCATGCTACTTGCATTAGGGAACGGAAAAATATGCGCTTACATTTACAACACGTTCCACACCGGTATTGGAACTATTTACCTGAGAAGACCCAATTAATTTAGCATGAGAAAGCTGATTAGTCATAGTAAACCAATACTTTTTATTACTATATATTTAAATCTGGACTCTCTTTATTCTTTAGATATCGATTAAAACTAGAAAGATTAAATGTGTGATTTGAAAGGTTCAGGTATTATCAATGCTTTTTTCTTTACCCAAAAAATTCTCCTTTCATCTTATTGAATTTACACAATGATCATTTGCGGGTAAAAAACACATTTCATCTTATTGAATTTACACAATGATCATTTGCGGGTAAAAAACACATTTCATCTTATTTAATTGATTTATGAATCCATAATTGTCTGAGATGATATAACCGCGACTATAAAGCGAACAACATTTATCTTTTCGCATAAAATCGAATCACAAATATTCATGAATCCCTACCTTGGCGAATTGATCGGTACTTTCATACTTATGTTTCTAGGTAACAGCATCAATGCAAACACTTTACTAAAAGAAACTTTTGGGAACAATTCAGGGTGGGTGATCACCACTATAGGATGGGGCTTGGCTGTTTTTACTGCTGTATTTATTGCGGGATCTTCCAGTGGAGCCCATATTAATCCTGCTGTTACAGTGGGTTTAGCTATCGCAGGAAGGTTTTCCTGGAGTATGGTGCCAGGATATATTGGTATGCAAATGCTTGGAGCATTTTTGGGAGCATGGGGAGCATATCTTCAATATCGGCCACATTTTACTGTTACTAAAGATCCAGAGGCCAAGCTTGGTTTGTTTAGCACGAGACCCGCTATCAAGAGCACGTTTGACAACTTTGTTTCCGAAGCTCTAGGCACGTTCGTGCTCGTTTTTGCTATTTTCTTTTTGGTAGAAGGTGATGGTTTAGGTTCTTTGAGTGCACTACCTGTTGGATTGCTTGTAGTTGTGATTGGGATGGCACTTGGAGGATCCACAGGTTATGCAATTAATCCAGCCAGAGACCTGGGGCCAAGAATCTTTCATGCTCTGGCACCTATCTCCGGAAAACGAGATAGTAACTGGGGTTATTCCTGGATACCGGTGGTAGGCCCTATGGTAGGAGGTGCTTTAGCTGCGGGACTTTACTTAGCAATAAAAATATAGTAATACAAAGAATCCAACTTCTAAAGTCATTGGAATGGAGATTTTTCTACATCCATTAGTATATTAAGAATTTCAATGGCAGCTTTAGCAATGATGGTACCCGGTCCGAAAATAGCTATTATACCTCTACTGTAGAGGTCTTGATGGTCTTGTTCTGGAATAATCCCTCCGGCTATTACGCGTATGTCAGGTCTTCCCATATTTTTTAGATCCTCTACTAATTCTGGTATAAGCGTAGTATGCCCCCCGGCTAATGAAGAGGCACCAACAACATGTACGTCATTTTCTATAGCTTGCTTTGCCACTTCTTGAGGAGTCTGGAAAAGTGGCCCTATATCTACATCAAAACCTAGATCAGCAAAAGAAGTAGCGATTACTTTAGCGCCACGATCGTGTCCATCTTGTCCCATTTTTGCAATCATGATCCTGGGACGTCTTCCATCTAATTCTTCGAATTTATCTGAAAGCTCCTGGGCCTTCTTAAAATCTTCGTTGTTTTTAATCGCTGATGAATACACTCCACTGATCGTTTTGTTCATTGCCTGGAATCTACCAAAAACTTTCTCCATAGCCAGCGAGATTTCGCCAAGCGTAGCCCTGTTTCTGGCAGCAAGGATGGAAAGCTCGAGAAGGTTTTCGTAGCCCTTCGCTCCCTGCTCTATTGCTTTAAGATTTTCTTGAACCTGTTGTTCGTTCCTTTTTGATTTAATGGATTCGATTCTTTCTATTTGCTTCTGCCTAACCTGGTCGTTATCGACTTTTAAGATGTCTATCTCAGTCTTATCATCGGTTACAAACTTATTCACACCAATGATGACCTCTTCTCCGGAATCAATTCTGGCTTGTTTTTGAGCGGCCGCCTCTTCGATTTTCATTTTCGGATACCCTTCCTCAATGGCCTTGGACATGCCTCCCATTTCCTCTACTTTTTGAATAATTTCCCAGCTCCTTAAAATGAGTTTTTCTGTCAGGTCTTCGACAAAAAATGAACCGCCCATCGGGTCTACTGTCTTAGTAATGTTAGTTTCGTTTTGTAAATAGAGCTGAGTATTTCTTGCGATTTTGGCTGAATAGTCCGATGGTAGAGCAATTGCCTCGTCTAGCGCATTCGTATGTAGGGATTGTGTATGTCCAAGCACAGCTGACAATGCTTCAATGGTTGTTCTAGCTATGTTATTAAATGGATCTTGTGCGGTGAGACTATAACCTGAAGTTTGGCTGTGTGTCCGCAATGCCATGGATTTTTCATTTTTCGGGTTGAAATCTTTAATAATTCTAGCCCACAAAACCCGAGCAGCACGCATTTTAGCAATCTCTTTAAAAAAATGCATTCCTATACCCCAAAAGAAAGAAAGTCGTGGCGCAAACGAATCAATATCTATTCCTGCTGCAATTCCGGTTCTCACATACTCTAAGCCATCAGCTAGGGTAAACGCTAGTTCGAGTTCAGCTGTAGCACCCGCTTCATGCATATGATATCCACTGATACTTATTGAATTAAAACGTGGCATTTTTTGAGAAGTATACTTGAAAATATCTGCAACAATCCTCATGGATTCAGTGGGTGGATAGATGTAGGTATTTCTAACCATGAACTCTTTCAATATATCATTTTGAATGGTACCTGTAAGCTCTTCAGGTGTCACTCCTTGCTCTTCGGCAGCTACAATGTAAAATGCCATTATTGGAATAACTGCGCCGTTCATCGTCATAGAAACTGACATTTGATCTAAAGGAATTTGATCAAATAAGATCTTCATATCTTCCACTGAGTCAATAGCCACCCCTGCTTTCCCTACATCACCTTTGACTCTGAGATTATCACTATCGTAACCACGGTGTGTCGCAAGATCAAATGCAACTGACAGTCCTTTTTGTCCACCGGCAAGGTTTCTTCTGTAAAAGGCATTTGATTCTTCTGCCGTGCTGAAACCTGCATATTGGCGGATGGTCCAGGGACGTGAAGCATACATAGTAGCATACGGCCCTCTGAGAAAAGGAGGAATCCCGGCCGTAAAATCAGAATGAATGTACTTTTTTTTGTTCATTTGACTTGTTGTATGATTTGATGCGTAAGAGATTCTATTAAATAAGAGCCACCACACTGATCTTCGTACATATCAATACCGCTTTCTTCTCTGATAAGATGGCCTATATTTCTGGAGATTCTATCATGGCCTATCGCCGTAGGTATATCAATAGAATCACTACCACCAAGGATGGAAGCTAACCCGGATGTGGTATTCAAAAACCATTGATTTTCCGCTAATTTATGATGTGGTATGGAGGTATGAATACGAATATCATTTCTCTTCTTTTTAATATTTAACATAAATCGAAACGCTCTCACTGTAGCTATTTCCAAAAAAAAGTCGGGGAAAGCTTTTCTATATACCCACTTACTTGAAGTGTCAATCGCTTTCAGTAAACACCTCACTTGATCAGACGGAATTGTTATTGAGGTATCTTGATATACGCAATTGGTAGGATCCATTCCCGTAGCTTTTATCAATGCATTTGGATCAGATAGTGATACATCACATAGAGAGAGATCAATTCCTTTAAATAAAATGTCTTGATTGCAATCATCTTCTGATTCGAAAATAACCCCATCGCACCCTTCCTTAAGCGCAGCTATTGCTAGTTTATTTGCTTCTATTTCATTGGTGACGTAAATTTTCTCATAAAGCTTCCAACGATGCGAAGAGATCGTCAGAAAAAAATCTACTAGATAATCTAGATCTTTAATATCTTCAGAATCATAATAAGGTTTAAGATTTGTTAATCCATGAGTATTCCAAGCAAACTTTTGCAGTGGATCATCACCTTTTAGCTTTTTTTTAGCTATTTCCAACCATTCTTCCTGATCTGATTTAGAGAATGTATTTAGACCAAGGGGCTTCAAGTTTTTTGCATTTTCTTAATCTAATATACGAAGTTACTTCGAATTTGTATGTTAAGAAAAATTGTATTTTTCAAAGAATTTTGAACCAAAAAAACGATTTCCTGATCTACATAGACCTTTTTAAAAAGTCAAGAATTGAAACTATTTTTTTTAGAAAAATTCTTTCTTCATATTTGACGATCTTTCATATTTTATGAAAGCCGCCTAAGCCTTTTATAAATCATTTAACCCCATCGTCAGATGCATGAACTAATATGGAAAAACTGTCTTGAATTCATTAAAGAACGCATTCCTAATCAAAGTTTCAGCACCTGGTTTCAACCAATAATCCCCTTAAAATCAGAAGGAAACATCTTAACAATTCAAGTACCAAGTCAGTTTTTTTATGAGTGGTTAGAGGAACATTACGTTCACACATTGAAAGACGCCATAGCAAGAGAGATGGGGCAAGGCGCAAGATTGGAATATTCCGTTGTAATGGAGAATGAGCCTAATTGTCATGGTAAGTCCACTTCTTTTCAAACCAACCATCTAAAAGATAGAAATAGGGTTGATATCGATACAGTCAATATACATTTTGCTGAAAACCTTGACAATGTCAATAGCCTCAACCCAATTTACACATTTAACTCATTCGTAGAGGGAGATTGTAATCGTCTGGGGAGATCGGCAGGGTACGCCGTAGCAAAGAAACCCGGTATCACTTCATTTAATCCTTTGATGATTTATGGAGGAGTAGGATTAGGTAAAACACATTTGGTTCAAGCTATTGGCAACGAGATCAAGTCTCAGAAATCCAAAAAAAAGATTGTTTATGTAGCCTCTGATAAATTTACTAATCAATTCATAGATTCCCTTCGAAACAACAATGTTCAGAGTTTTATTTCTTATTTCCGAAGGGTAGATATCCTCATACTTGACGATGTACAATTTTTGAAAGATAAAGAAAAGACGCAAGAAATTTTCTTCCATATTTTCAATCATCTACATCAGTCTGGAAAACAGATAATTATGACAAGTGACTGCGCACCTAGAGATCTCAAAGGTTTGCAGGAACGATTGGTTTCCAGATTTAAATGGGGTCTTACCGCTGATTTACAACAGCCTGCATTTGAGACCAGGATAGCTATTATTCAGAAAAAAAACGAAGAAGATGGTATTTCTATTCCACCAGAAGTTGTCGAATACATCGCTTACACTGTCGATACAAACGTTAGGGAGCTTGAAGGAGTAATTGTTTCATTAATCGCTCATGCTTCATTGATGAGAATTGATATCGACCTTGAGTTAGCCAAAAAAGTACTGAAAAACATAGTAAAAGAGATAGACTCTGAAGTTGGAATCGACTACATACAGAAAACCGTATCGGACTATTTCCATGTAAAACAGGATGATCTTAAAGCAAAAACACGGAAAAAAGAAATCGTTATTGCGCGTCAGGTGGCAATGTACTTTTCGAAAGATTATACCAACCATTCATTAAAATCTATTGGTTATCATTTTGGAGGGCGGGATCACAGTACAGTTATACATGCACTCCAATCTGTCAATGATATGATAGATACAGACTCTAAATTTAGATATTCAGTGGATGAGCTTAAAAAGAAACTTAAAATGAGAACAGTTTAGCTACCTTCTGAATGGATAGTAGACTTTCCGACCTCTCTCGTTGATTCCAATGACATCAAATCTTCCTCGTATATCAGCAAGTATGCTTTCAAGTTCTTCAGGATCATAGATTAGTCGGTTATTAATTTGAGTAATGATAAATCCTTCGGGGATGTCGAGTGCTGCAAAAAAACCATTATTATCATAATCGATCACTTTTACGCCGCTTTCAATGCCAAGTAAATCTCTTTCTACTTTAGAAACACTTTCCAAGCTGGCTTCCAATTTCTCCGCATAATAAATGTTTCTTTTAATGATGGTTGTGGTGCCTTCTCTATTAGTGAGAACAAGGTCTGTACTTTTCGTATCGCCATCTCTCTCCAATACTAAATTAAGCTTATCCCCCGGATAACTCTTAGCAATGATTTCTTCTAATTGAGACTTGCGGTCTATGATAGCTCCGTTTATTTTACGAATAACGTCTCTTTCTTGAATCCCGGCTTCGTTTGCTGCACTACCTCTCTTAATTTCAGTTATCAAAACACCATCCAGGTTGTCTATGTTAATTTTAGAGGCCAATTCACTATCGATATCGATAAATTCTAAGCCTATAAATGCTTTTTGTACTTCGCCATATTTTACCAGGTCATTCACCACTTTCTTTACAATATCTACTGGAATAGCGAATCCATATCCTGTGTATGATCCTGTTCTTGAAAGGATTGCTGTGTTGATTCCTATGAGCTTCCCTTGCGCGTTTACAAGTGCTCCGCCACTATTTCCAGGATTGATTGCTGCATCAGTTTGAATGAAACTCTCAATAGGAAACTTGTCTCTTAAAATATTAATATTTCTACCCTTAGCGCTTACTATTCCCGCTGTAACAGTAGATGTCAAATTAAATGGATTTCCAACTGCGAGAACCCACTCTCCTACTTTTACATTTTCAGAACTTCCCACTTCAATTACAGGAAGATCATTTGATTCAATTTTGATTACTGCAAGATCCGAGCTTGGGTCTCGACCGATCAATTCCGCTTCAAAACTTCTTTTTTCGGCTATTACGGTAATTTCGTCTGCGTCATAGATGACATGGTTATTCGTCACTATATAACCACCTTCAGCAAATACAACACCTGAACCACTGCCTACTCTTTGTGAAGAACGTGGTTCAAAAAACCAGTTCATCCATCCACCAGCTCTATACTCAATTTCACTTAATGTTTGTATGAAGACAACACTGGAAGTACTCTTATCAGAAGCATTAACAAAATTTTCATTGGGAATAACACTGCTAACTGAATTACTTGCCTGCTTAGCTTCAGGAATTTCTATGATGTTTTCAAAAGTAAAATTTTGAGGAATGTCTTTTTCTTGCCCTTGAAATTGCTTTTCAATTGAAATCATCAAGTATGCGCCGGTAAAACCAGCGACAAGTCCAATAATTAGGGATTTTATATTCTTCATTTTTGCCTATTTCGTATGAATATAATTTGTTTTTAAAGGCCATATTGGTCGGTCAAAGTATGAGCTTTCATTAAAAATTCATCTGTTCAACTTCGGCTCGGTAGATATAAACATAGATTGCCGATGATTACGTTTCAGTTTTGGTGCTCATTTCATCTACAATAATAGTTTATTTTCGACCACACTTATAGAATTCTCTATGGACTACATTGGCGGACCGATTCATGTGGTGATCAATATACATTTGCTTTGGATCTTTATAGTCATTTGATGAAATCAAAATTTGAAAATTCAACTATTTGAATTTCGTCCCAAACTCTTTTTAAAATACACAAATTTTTCAATTCAATTACTGACGAATAAACTAAAATAGTTTTAAAGGAGTTTTCCAGAATTATTATCTCGATCTACTTATATTCCTGCTAAATGATAAGAAAAAAGCACGTTGCTATACTTGGTTCAACGGGTTCTATTGGTACTCAAGCCTTGGATGTATTAAATAGACATTCGGATAGATTTGAAGTAGAGGTGTTGACAGCCCAAAACAATGCTGAATTGCTAATAAGGCAAGCAAAAAAATTTCTTCCCAATTGCGTGGTGATTGCTAACGAAACTCACTATCAAACAGTGTTTGACGCTTTAGATCCTATAGATATCAAAGTGTATGCTGGTGAAAAAGCATTATCTTCCGTAGTGGAAATAGAAACGATAGATATGGTTCTCACAGCACTTATGGGTTACTCTGGCTTGCTGCCTACAATTAACGCGTTGGAAGCAGGAAAAGCCATTGCTTTAGCAAATAAGGAAACGTTGGTAGTCGCGGGAGAAATGATAACTAAACTGGCACAAAAAAAAGGGGTGAACATAGTACCTATTGATTCAGAACACTCCGCCATATTCCAATGTATAGTAGGAGAATTTCATAACCCTATTGAAAAATTGATTCTAACTGCTTCTGGCGGACCTTTTAGAGGAAAGGATCGTTCTTTTTGTGGCTCTGTTAAGAAAGAAGAGGCACTTAAACATCCAAATTGGGATATGGGTGCAAAGATCACCGTAGATTCTGCTACTATGATGAACAAAGGATTGGAAGTAATTGAAGCAAAATGGCTTTTCGGTGTTGACTTAGAACAAATTGAGGTGGTTGTGCATCCGCAGTCGATTATTCATTCTATCGTGCAGTTTCAAGATGGTTCAATGAAAGCACAAATGGGACTTCCTGATATGAGAGTTCCAATTCAATTTGGGTTGAGCTATCCAGAGAGATTAAAAGCAAATTATCCACGCTTTGATTTTTCTAAATATCCCCAATTGACCTTTGAAACACCAGATACCAAAACATTTAGAAACCTTGCGTTGGCTTTTAAGGTTGCTAGAGAAGGCGGGAATCAACCATGTATTTTAAACGCGGCGAACGAAATTGCCGTTCAAGGATTTCTAGAGGACCAGATAGGGTTCCTTGAAATTTCAGATGTGATTGAATCCTGCCTGCGTAAGGTGAGCTATATTCGCAATCCGGAATTAGAAGATTTCATAGAAACTGACAAAGAAACAAGGGCTAAGGCGCTAGAATTGATACAATAATGGAAACATTAATAATGGTAGGGCAGCTGCTTTTAGGGCTGTCAATTTTGGTAGGAGTTCATGAATGGGGTCACATGTCGGCAGCTAAGGCCTTTGGCATGCGAGTTGAGAAATTTTCT
The DNA here is from genome assembly GCA_038746525.1 of Bacteroidota bacterium. Classification (GTDB taxonomy): domain Bacteria; phylum Bacteroidota; class Bacteroidia; order Cytophagales; family Cyclobacteriaceae; genus Ekhidna. Next base: position 9,506 of record JBCDKO010000039.1, on the reverse strand, counting down.
ATTGGATTTCCGCCTAAAATCTGGGGTAAGCAATTCGGTGAAACAGAATACTCCATAGGAGCTATCCCATTAGGAGGATTTGTGAAAATATCTGGGATGATAGACGAGTCATTAGATACTAAAACTTTAAGTTCTGAGCCACAACCTTACGAATTTAGGGCTAAGCCTGCATGGCAAAGATTGATTGTCATGATGGGGGGAATTATCGTAAACGTAATCACTGGGATTATTATATTCATTGTCCTAGCTTTAGTTAACGGGGAGGTATTTCTTCCCAAAGAGGAGCTAAATAAATACGGAATTGTTGCTTACGACCTGGGAGAGCAACTTGGCTTTAAAACTGGGGATAAAGTACTATCTATCAATGGACAGGATTACAAGAAGTTTTCCGACATCATAAGTCCTGATCTACTGCTTGGAAGTAATAACTTTTATTTGGTAGATAGGAATGGAGAGCAGGTGAAAATAGAAATGCCCAACGATTTTTTAGACAAGGTAGCTGATAAGAAAAATAGAGAATACATCATAGGGTTTAGACATCCATTTTCAGTTAGATCAATAATTGAGGGCAGCAGTGCGGATAAAGCGGGAATTGAAGCTGGAGATAAGTTTGTAGAAGTAAATGGTAAGTTCATTGATTATTTTGATGAGTTCAGTGAAATTTTGGATTCCTTAAAAGGACAACAAGTAGCCGTAACATTAAATAGAAATGGTGAAATCATCAATAGTATTACTCAGGTAAGTGAAGATGGTACCTTAGGCTTCTATCCACAAATGGAAATTAATTTCACTTCGAGAAACTTTGGTTTTTTTGAAGCGGTTTACGAAGGCACTTACAGTGCGTTTTCTGTGGTTTGGCTTAATATTAAGGGATTCAAGAAAATGATTGCCGGAGACGTAGATGTGAGGAAATCACTTTCAGGCCCTATACGAATTGCCACCTTTTTTGGAGGTACGTGGGATTGGAATAATTTCTGGAGAATTGTAGGTCTTCTTTCAATGGTATTAGCATTCATGAATTTCCTGCCAATTCCAGCATTAGATGGCGGCCATGTAATGTTTTTGACCTGGGAAATTGTAACCGGTAGAAAGCCTTCAGACAAGTTTTTGGAAAACGCTCAGAAAGTGGGTATGGTTATCTTATTAACTTTGATGGCTTTTGTTATCGTTAATGATACAATAAGTTTATTTTAAAAATCGCTAGAATTTCCCGTTGAATCATCCGGAGGTGCTTCTCTGTAAATTTCAAATTCTACTCTTCTGTTAAGTTTACGGTCTTCTTCAGTTTGTTCATTGAGAATAATGGGTTGGGAATCTCCGTATCCTTCGGCTTGAACTCGTTCATCTATTATTCCGGCAAAAATCACAATATAGTCCTTTATGACAAGAGCCCGCTCTTTAGAAAGCTGTAGATTCTCTTCTGAATTGCCCTTGGAATCAGTATGACCAGATATTTTTAACTTAAACTCATAGTTGTCATAAAGAAAATTCACAATCTTATTAAGATCGGCATACATTTCTGTTTTTAGTTCTGCTTTTCCTACATCAAATTCAACGGATTCAAACTTGACTTTGGAGGCAAGAGGCTGAGTAATTTTGTTAAGCTCCATCGGACCATCCAGGTAAAATACCTCCTCAATTCTAAAGAAATCATCTCCTTGCAGCACGAGTAAATAATTTCTTTTATTGACTAAGTCAAACTCAAACGAACCGTCACTTTTTAAAAATTTAGGGGCGATTTCTTGACCTTTATCCAGGTCAATAATAGAAACTATCCCTTGGAATGGAACCTCTGTGATCGAATCAGTCAGTGAACCAGAAACAGTGGTAGTTGCTTCCGGCTGAGCACCCATTGGCAAGGGAAAAGAGTAAATATCCTGCTTATTCAGGTCTCTGGAGGATGAACGAGCATAAAACAAGAGTTCAGATTCTGAGTCTATGGTAAAATAGAACTCGCTTCCTCTTCCATTTACTAATGGGCCTATATTTTGAGGCTCTGTCCAATGACCTCCCTCCTTAAAGGCTTTATAAATATCAAATTCTCCAAAGTTGTAAAGTTGTCCATTCGAACTAAAATAGAGTACTTCGAAAACTGGATGATAGAAAGGACTCACATCATTTCTTCTAGTATTAATAACGGGCCCTATATTCAAAGCGGGCATCCAATCGTCTTTTTTATCTTTCGCAGTGTAGTAAATATCTGAAAGACCAAAACCGCCCAGACGATCCGAAGCAAAAAACAAAGTATCTCCTTTATGAGAGAGTGCAGGATGTGAATCCCATGCCACGCTATTGACCCTTACCCCAAGATTTTCAGGTTTAGTCCAGGTACTATCTTCCTGCAATGTTGAAATGAATAGATCGCAATCTCCAATTCCATCTGGTGATCCACATCGAGAAAATACTAGTGTTTGACCATCACCACTGATACAAGGTGAGCCCTCATTATAATGAGAGTTTAATTTTGTGATCGGTTTGGCTCTGGACCATGTTCCATAGGAATCCTTTTTACTAAAATAAAGGTCCTCATCTTCTCTAAACCTAATACTTTCATCTCGCTTGTTTCGCTTAGATGTAAAAACTAAAATATCGTTGTGAATATTTAAAGATGGACCATAGTCCGCACTTGTACTATTAACCAGCATACCCATATTTAGCAAAACCCCTCTTGGTGGATGAAGCGTATCTATCAATTTTCTATGTTCCACCAATTCGTAATAGTAATCAATGGGCACAAACTGCTCCACGGCTTGTTTATTCAATGAATCATAATAAAGCTCAATTTCTTTGATATCTATCCCCTCATAATGATGCCTAAGTACCATTCTATATAATGTTTTAGCTTCATTAGGGTCCCCAAACAACTCTGTCATTTTAGCCAACCTCCAAATTAAACGCGTATCAGTGTAGAAATTTTGGATTCCAAATCGGCCTACATAGTCTTTGAGCGCCTTATATAGTTCATCCCAGTTTTGCGCTTTATCCAAAGCAATGATTCTTTGAAGTTTTTGGAGATTGAAGTAACTGGGATACTTATTTATTCCCTTAAATTCGTATATATTATAAATGATATCATCGGAAATTGAATCTGTAAGTGTCTGTGTTTCGTTCCTTCTTTTTTGTCCGGAGCACATGAATGAACTGAACAAAAGAATACTTGCTGTAAAAAAAATAAGATATCTGATCATATCTGTCGATTCGTCAGGATAAGCTTAAATCAAGCTTAAAGTTACTACTATTTATCAGGAGCTTTTAACTTGGCATAGCGATTGAATATTGTACTGATTCGATTGTTTGTAAAGTTCAATCATAACAAAACTGCCAGTCTGGCATTATATGGAATATCTATTACTGAAAACTGCTCTCTCACCTGAATTTGCCAACGAAGATTCTGATGAATTAATCCAGATTATTTCACCTGAGGAAGATCAAATTGCTGATGAAAACCTTCCCAAACAACTCTCATTATTACCCATAAGAAATACGGTTCTGTTTCCAGGGGTTGTCTTACCCATCACAGTAGGGAGGACTAAATCTATAAAACTTGTCAAAAAGGCGTATAGAGGAGACCGGGTTATAGGAGTAGTTGCCCAAAAAAATGTAAAAACAGAAGATCCTGGATTCAAGGATCTTTTCCAAATAGGAACTATCGCTAAAATCATTAAAATGATTGTACTCCCTGATGGTAATACTACCATTATAATACACGGACAAAAAAGGTTTGAAATAACAGAACATCAGCAAGAAGATCCACATCATATCGTAAACTACAAGATTTTGCCTGATAAACCCAGTTCCTTTAACAAGAAAGAACAGAAAGCCATTATACAGTCTTTAAAAGACACCGCAGGTAAAATCATGACCTTAAGCCCTGAAATTCCTAAAGAAGCAAAAATAGCAGTAGATAACATTAATGAGTTTAATTTTCTTACTCACTTTTTGTCCTCAAATATCCATGCAGAAGTTGTTGAGAAGCAAAAACTGTTAGAAATGGATCATCCAAAAGATCGATCAGAAAAACTTCTTCAATTCATGCTTAAGGATTTGCAAATGCTGGAGCTAAAGCAAGAAATTCAAAACAAGGCGCATACTGATATAGATCAACAGCAAAGAGACTATTTTCTCCGTCAGCAAATACGAATCCTTCAAGATGAGCTAGGTCAGAATGGCCCGGATCAAGAGCTGGAGGTACTTAGGAAAAGAGGAGATAAAAAAGACTGGCCAGAAGAAGTGGCTATCCACTTTTATAAAGAGTTAGATAAAATTTCGCGTATGAATACTGCTGCTGCTGAGTTTCCAGTGGCAATGGGCTATGCTGAGTTATTGGTTGATCTTCCTTGGAATGAGGTCACAGATGATAGCTTTAATCTGAAAAATGCAAAGAAAATTCTAGACCGGGATCATTTTGGTCTGGAAAAAGTAAAAGATCGTATTATTGAGTATCTGGCGGTAAGAAAACTAAGAAAAGATCTAAAGGGGCCAATTCTATGTCTCTATGGTCCACCTGGAGTAGGTAAGACATCCTTGGGTAAATCCATCGCAGATGCATTGAATAGGAAATATGTAAGAATGTCTCTCGGAGGAGTTCATGATGAAGCAGAAATACGTGGACACAGGAAAACGTATATAGGGGCAATGCCAGGGAAGATCATTCAGAACTTAAATAGAGCCGGGGCATCCAATCCTGTTTTCATTTTAGATGAAATTGATAAGGTAAGCTCTGACTTTCGGGGAGATCCCTCATCCGCGTTATTAGAGGTCTTGGATCCAGAGCAAAATGCAACATTTAAAGACAACTATCTTGAGGTAGATTATGATCTTTCAAGGATTTTATTCATTGCCACGGCTAACTCATTAGATACAATTCAGCCAGCGCTTAGAGACAGAATGGAGATCATTGATATAAGTGGTTACACTCAAGAAGAAAAATCTGAGATTGCAAAGAAACACTTAGTTCCTAAACAAAAGAATGAGCACGGTCTTAAAAGCACAGACGTTGTTTTTGATAAATCTGCTATCTCCAAAATAATTAATGATTACACCAGGGAATCCGGAGTTCGCAACTTAGAGCGAAAAATTGCTTCTGTGATTCGATTTGTAGCAAAATCGGTGGCCATGGAAGAAGACTACGAAATGAAAATCAATGCACACCGAGTACGAGAAATTTTAGGCCCGGAAATCTTTGACAAGAACAACTATGAGGACAACTTTATACCTGGTGTAGTCACTGGTTTGGCTTGGACACCTTCAGGAGGAGATATTCTGTTTATTGAGTCATCACTAAGCCGTGGAAAAGGAAAACTCACGCTCTCGGGTCAACTTGGTGACGTAATGAAAGAATCCGCTGTTGCAGCGTTATCTTATTTAAGGTCACATGCAAAAAGTTTGAAGATTGATCATAGAGTTTTTGATGCTTATGATCTGCATGTACATGTTCCTGCTGGGGCGACACCAAAAGATGGACCATCCGCAGGAATAACGATGCTCACCTCATTAGCCTCTGTATTCACACAAAGAAAAGTAAAAAAAAGGCTTGCAATGACAGGAGAAATAACATTACGAGGAAAAGTACTTCCAGTAGGAGGAATTAAGGAAAAAATACTAGCAGCCAGAAGGGCAGGAATTAGAGAGATCATTATGTGTAATCGAAATGAAAAAGACTTGGAAGACATTGATCAAAAATATCTGAAAGGATTAGAAATTCATTTTGTTGAATATGCACCTGACGTGCTAGAAATTGCGTTGACCAGCCAAAAGCCAAAAAACGCCATAGAATTCATTTTGCCAGAAGAGAAAAAAGAGTGAGAAAATTTTTTAGCATATTACTAATGTTGCCGTATTTACTATATGCACAAATCGGAGGTCAGTTAGGTTATCAATCTCTAAATCTGACCACAAACTCCAGATCTGCAGCGCTTTCTGGCTCTTCAATATCATTGGCAGATGGAGATATTTCTCAGTTTTTTGAAAATCCTGCCGTTCTAGACTCCGTAGCTTCTAGAGGTATTTTTTTTCATATTAATCCGTATTTTTCCGATGTGTTGATTTATTCAATGGCCTATTCTTTTGATATAAAAGACATCAATGATTTCGCATTAGGGTTAAATTATGTGGATTACGGATCGTTTGAAAGAACAGATGAAACCGGAATGATATTAGGCACATTCTCAGCATCAGATTATGTATTATACCTAGGAAAAGCGCACCAATTGGGGCCGTTTACCCTTGGCGCTAGTTTAAAATTTATTAATTCGAAGGTAGATACTTACTCTTCTTCGGCGCTCGCTTTTGATCTTGCAGGCATATTTCGAATCAACAAAAATTGGACCTTGGGGACGGTTTTTGAGAATATAGGAGGGCAACTAACAAACAATAGTGAAATTAATTCGACTTCTTTGCCATTTGATGTTAAAATAGGCACTTCTTTCAAGCCGGAATATATGCCTATCCGTTTTACGTTTACTTCAATCAACCTTATCGACCAAAATTTGTCCTTGAATGAAACAACATCAGTAAAATCAACGAGTGCGTTTGATAAGATGTTAAAAAGGATTCATCTAGGAGCTGAAGTTCTTCTTAGCAAACATTTCCAACTACTCTTCGGATACAACCATAAACGCAAACAAGAATTAAAGTTAGAAACACGTAGTGAAGGTGCTGGTTTTTCATATGGATTGATGGTAAAAGTGAAGCGAATTCAATTTAGATTTTCCAGGGCCACCTATCATGCAGCTGGTGGAAGCAGTTTCATTAGCCTTCAATCAAACTTGAGAGACTTTAAACAGATTTTATGAGCAATTTAAACTATGACCTTACTCCAAAGCAGATTGTAGAGGAGCTTGATAAGTATATAATAGGACAAAAAGAGGCTAAGAGAAATGTGGCAATCGCCTTGCGAAATCGTTGGAGGAGAATGAACGTGAAAAAAGATATTCAGGGTGAAATTGTACCCAACAATATTCTGTTGATTGGTTCAACAGGGGTTGGTAAAACTGAAATAGCCAGAAGGCTTGCCAGAATTTCAGATGCTCCATTCACTAAAGTAGAAGCCTCTAAGTTTACTGAAGTTGGGTATGTAGGAAGAGATGTGGAGAGTATGGTGCGTGATTTAGTGGAGCAGGCAGTGAATATGGTGAAGATTGCGAAAAAAGAAGAAGTGAAGGAAAAAGCAGCTGAGGTGGTTGAGGGCATCATTCTAGACGCATTGATACCTCCTCTCAAAGGAGCTAAAAATACATTTGCCACGCAAATAGGGAGTGATGAACCGGAAAGTGAAGTGGAATTGAATGAGCAAACCAGGACGCTCTTCAAAGAGAAAATCAAAAATGGAGAGTTAGATGACAGAAAAATTGAAATTGATGTGACCCAGGCCTCAAATGGTAATATAGGAATGATCGGTGGGGGTATAGACGAAGCATCTATGATCAATCTTCAGGAAATGATAGGAAATATGCTTCCTAAGAAAAAGAAAAAGCGGAAAGTAAGCATAGCTGAAGCAAGAAAGATCTTACTTGAGGAAGAATCTTCGAAAATGATCGACATGGATGAGGTAAAGGAAGAGGCCATCTTTAAAGCAGAAAATACTGGTATAATTTTCATAGATGAAATAGACAAAATTGCTAAAGGAGGAGATGGCGGTAAAGGACCAGATGTTAGTCGCGAAGGGGTGCAAAGGGATTTATTGCCCATTGTCGAAGGTAGCTCAGTGAACACGAAATATGGAATTATTAATACAGATCATATCCTTTTTGTAGCCGCAGGGGCATTCCACTTTAGTAAACCATCTGATTTAATCCCGGAGTTGCAAGGTAGATTTCCAATTAGAGTTGAATTGGATAACCTCACTAAAGAAGACTTTTTAAGGATATTAAAAGAGCCAAAGAATGCGCTAACCAAACAATATGAGGCATTGGTTGCCTCCGAGGATGTGGAACTTTCATTTCAGGAAGAGGCATTAGAAGAAATTGCAGAAATGGCTTTTCGCATCAATGAAGAAGTAGAAAATATAGGCGCTAGACGACTGCATACGGTGATGAGCAAGCTGCTTAATGAGATATTATTTGATATTCCTGATACAATTGGGCCTCATGCTAAAATAATTATAGACAAAGGACAAGTACTGGAAAAACTTGACGGACTAGTCAAAGACAAGGATCTGAGCAGGTATATTTTATGAATCTAACCTGCATAATTCCTGAAGGATATGTCGTTTTAGTGGTAGGTCATTAATTCTAAGGCACATGGGTGATATTTATCTCACATGGCACGGTTCAAATTCGTGCACTGGAATTCTTGTCGAGTATGAATCAATTATATTTTACCTAACAATATCTTTTCTGATATACATAGAAAATCAAACGTGATAGTGTTTCATAGATCTAGAATATACCAGAATGGGATTGGAAAACATTTGAATTCATTTTCTAAATTATGCTTTTGATTCAGGATTTAGCAAGGAAGTCTTGGACTTAAAGCCATACACTAGAAGATTCTATTGGAAGTTTAGATATATTAAGTCTGAGAAATCGAGAAGTTTAATAATAAATAGATCACTGCCGGTCTCGGAATTGAATCTTTATAACCATTTAGAATAGTCGCAAAGCTTAAATCCCTTTTGGATAATAAAAGAATAAGTGTCGGCCCCGCCCTCTGGCTATCTCTGACCAATGATCGATTTCAAAAGAAATGCCCACTATTCCACAAGTGGGAATGTTTTCGATTCTTGCATTAGACAAAACATTAGCTGCATCAGTAAATCCAGGATTATGACCAAATATTGCCAGAGTGTTACATTCAAACGCCCTTTTTATAGTATGAATGATTTCGCCAGTCCCTGCATGGAACAGGTCTTCTGTTAAGCTAATTCTATCCTCGTCTATTCCCCAGTGATCACAAAGGAAAAGAGCGGTATAAAAAGCCCTGCTTGCGGTACTTGAGATAATCCTTTCAGGAGATAGATGGTTTTCTTGAAGGTATTTTCCCATTTTAATAATGTCCTTTCTCCCTCTCTTCCCCAAAGGACGATCATGATCGGTAAGGTCAAAGGTCCATGAGGATTTAGCATGTCTCACTAGGTATAGTGTCTTCATTAGTCAGGTAAAATAAAATTAAAAAGTCACATCTTTCACACATTATAATGTCCTTTTAGAACAATTTGAAAATCCTGTTCTAATGACAGGGCTACAGTCAAACCTATTGTTTTCGAATATAGTGAATTTCATTTCTTATGGGTGTTTTTCAAAGAAAGGAGAACTACCTCCTTAGACTGAATAGACTTGTTTTCTAAATGACGTAGCAATACGGTTGGGTCGTTTTATATATCTTGTATATTTCTTCTAAAAGCCTTGTATGCCTGCTGATGCTAGTGTCTAATTGCTTAAATTATCTATATTATTTTGAAGTTGACTTCCTTTCACTTCCCGTTTTCTCCAGATGAACGGCTTATGGTTTTGATTATATGCCTTTGTATATGCCTCGATGTGTTTTCGAAGGTGTTCTTTGCTACT
>JBCDKO010000038.1:0-28278 GCA_038746525.1 Bacteroidota bacterium | reverse complement strand
TCGTTTGATAAATGTTCTCTGTATGAAGTAGTTTTAACGGAAAAATGGGAAGAAATACCCCCCTTATACCTGAGTACTAAAAGTAGTAAAAAAAATTAAAACACAGTTACTTATTACATACCCTTAACTAAACGACATTGATTCTTAATTTAAATATTTCATGTTGAATTAAGTTTGAATTACTCCTACATTCATTTGTTTTTCAATCGGAGCATGATTGGCCATTTCAATTCCTTTGGAAATCACTTTTCTGGTTTCAATCGGGTCAATAATTCCATCAACCCAAAGTCTGGACGCAGCATAATATGGACTAAGTTTTTCGTTGTAGGAATCTTCTATCTTTTTGAACAGCGTTTTTTGCTCTTCTTCAGTCATTTCTTTTCCTTTTGCTTTAGCTGATGCAATTTCTATTTGCAATAGTGTTTTCGCAGCAGATCCACCACTCATCACTGCTATCTCGGCGGTAGGCCATGCAAAGATCAAACGGGGATCGTAGGCTTTCCCACACATGGCATAGTTTCCTGCACCGTACGAACTGCCCAGAACAATGCTGAATTTAGGAACCACAGAATTTGAAACCGCGTTAACCATTTTTGCTCCATCTTTGATGATACCTCCATGCTCAGATCTGGATCCTACCATGAAACCGTTCACGTCATGTAAAAAGACAAGAGGAATCTTACGCTGATTACAATTCATAATAAAACGTGCGGCTTTATCGGCCGAGTCTGAATAGATCACTCCTCCCATCTGCATCTCTCCTTTCTTGTTCTTAACCACTTTTCGCTGATTTGTTACAATGCCAACGCTCCATCCTTCAATTCTACCATATCCGCAAACAATTGATTTACCATACAGCGCCTTGTACTGATCAAAATCTGAGTCATCGACCAAGCATTTTATTACATCAACCATGTCATATTGGATACCCCTGTTTACTGGAAATTCTTTATAAACGTCCTCTAACTTCTTTTTAGGGAATGAACTTTCTATTCTGTTAAAACCAGCTAAATCAGGTTCCCCCGCTCGATCAAATATTTTCTTTATTGCCTCTAAAGCTGCTTCATCATTTTCATACTTATTGTCCGTCACACCTGATATTTCACAATGTGTAGTGGCTCCTCCAAGTGTCTCATTGTCAATATTCTCACCAATTGCTGACTTTACTAGATAGCTTCCAGCTAAAAATACCGAACCCGTTTCATCTACGATCAAAGCTTCATCTGCCATTATCGGAAGGTATGCACCTCCCGCTACGCAACTACCCATAATAGCAGCAATCTGAATGATCCCTTTTGATGACATAATTGCATTATTTCTAAACTGTCTTCCGAAATGTTCCTTATCTGGGAAAATCTCATCTTGCATTGGTAAAAAGACTCCTGCGCTATCTACCAGATAAATAATTGGCAGATTATTTTCCAATGAAACTTCTTGTGCTCTTAAGTTTTTCTTCGCGGTCATTGGGAACCAGGCACCTGCTTTAACGGTAGCATCATTAGCCACCAACATACACAAACGGCCTGAAACTTTACCTACCCCCGTCACTACTCCTGCACTAGGGCATCCACCCACTTCTTTATACATCCCTTCGGCTGTAAAAGCTCCTATCTCTAAAAAATCTTTGGGATCGTCAATCAAATAGTTTATGCGCTCCCTTGCAGTCAGTTTTCCTTTTTTGTGGTGAGATTCGATTTTTTTTTCTCCGCCGCCTAGCCTCACTTTTTTGAGACGTTCGTTGAGTTGGTAGACCAACTGCTTGTTGGCATCTTCATTTATATTAAACTGAATATTCATCCGGAGTTTTGGTGCTACTTATCTTCATGAGTTACTCCTTTTAATTTCTTATTCTTTCTTCCAAGTGGTTTCATGAAATCTTTTGGATAATTATTTAAATGAATTGCCAAAGTATCTAGATCAGCTAATAATTTACTTAAATTGTTGTATACAGAATCATTGCCTAGGAGTTTTCCGATGGTACCTTCATTAGAATGCAAAGCATTTAAAAGTTTATTTAATTCATCAAACGAAGTGTTTACTTTTTCCAATGTAACAGCAAGAGGTACCTGATTTAATGAATCAATCAAAGATTTAGAGCTCGCAAACAAACCTTCTAACTGTTCGGATCTTTCTTTAAACTCCACAATTAAATCATTGGTATTTCCAAGTATACCTTTAATATCCAATCTATTTGCCTTCTCGGTTAAAATTGCAAGAGAATACTTTAAAGTATCTATTGCCCCTTGGATATCGGTATTGTTTAATTGATCTAAAAGTGCATTGATTTTAATAATCGTAGTATTAAGGTTATCTGCTACTGGTTCAAATTGAGACAATAAGTCATTATCATTTTTTGCTTTTAAAGTGTCTCCTGTAGGTAATGGTGATCTAACCGAACCAGGGCGAATAATAATTGCTTTGGTTCCAAAAAAATCATTGTTGGCAAGACTGGCTGTGTCAAGCGCACCTACAAAAAAACCAGCGTCTATATCTACGGCTACCACAATCCTATTTTTTTCTTGCTGAAGTTTTAATTCACTAACTCTACCAATGCCTAAACCATTGAAAAGAACAGGATTTGAAACTGTCAAGCCTGCTACATTAGGATATATTGCGTAGTATCGATTGGTTTTGGAAAAGAGATCAGAGCCCCGAAGGAAATTAAATCCATAATATAAAAGAGCACCTGAAATAATTGCAATAAGACCTATCTTGATTTCTTTTGACACAATTTTTTTGTTTAATTCTGAGCGTCGATCGCTTCTTTATATTCTTTAATGGCACGGTAGATTCCAGAAGCTATGTATGATTGCACGGTAGGATCATTTAGCTCTTTTTCTTCCATAGGATTGGAAAGGTAGCCAATTTCTACTAACACACTAGGCATTGCTGTACTCCACATCATGTAAAGACTTGATTGCTTTACTCCGTAGCTTTTTCTACCTGCTCTAGTCCTAAGTTGATCATCAATTAGTCTGGCAAGTAAAAGACTATTGTCTTGAAATGCTGATTGCGTCAAATTAAAAAGGATATACGATTCTTCTGACTGGGGATCAAAATCATAATTTTTCTCGTAATCTTCTTCAAGAAGAATAACTGAGTTTTCACGCTTAGCAACTTCTAACGCTCTATCCGTATTTTGTGCCCCCATAACATATACCTCAACACCCTTTATCAATTTCTTCTTTGTAAGCGGTGTGTGTTTTGGTAAGGAGTTTGCATGAATCGAAACAAAAAGGTCGGCGCTATGTCCATTTGCCAAAGAAGCTCTGGTTTCAAGCTTGATAGATTCATCTTTTTTTCGAGTGTAGATAACCTCTACATCGTTTACATTTTTTTTAATGTATTCTCCTACCTTAAGAGAAACAGCCAGAGCTATATCCTTTTCTTGCGTGTAAGAACCAACTGTACCCGGGTCTCTTCCTCCATGACCAGCATCTATAACAATTCTAGTAACAGTAAAATTTTTCTTACCGATTGGTTGAAAGGAAGCCAGAAGAATGATTAACGAAAGACTAAAAAGTAATGCAAGGTTCCTCACGTTCTTTATATTCTAAAATGAAATATTTTTACACAAAACTTGAATCTCAGGTATTAATCCAAAATTTACGACTGTTCTGCATGCAAAAAATTTGCTTCTCATGCAAAATATTAAACGTTTCAAAGATAATTTGGTCACTGTTCATTGTCAAAAAAGCGTAGAAGGTTGAAGTGTTCTATCATTCTTTTGTTTTTCACCATCACCTTTACCTGTTTTTCACAGGAAGTGGACAGTTTAGCTACCGACTCTACTTCTTTGTTGATTATGAACGATACGATTCCCCTGGACTCCACTATTGCTGAAGTGGACACTACTAAGAGTGATACTTCTTACGCAAGCGACGTAGAAACCACTATCAATTATAACGCCAGAGACTCTTTGTATTTTGATGTGAAATCACAAGAATTGTTTCTATATGGAGAGACACATATTGATTACGGAGAAGTTACCTTGGAAGCTGAGCGAACCGACGTAAATTGGAGTAGAAGAACTATTCATGCAAAATTCAGGAGTGACTCATTAGGGAAGCAAATTGGAAAACCCGTCTATTCCGATGGTAAGGATGTTTATGCCACCGATGACATTATATACAATTTCAAGACTAGTCGAGCGCTGATCAGAGGTGTAGTCACCGAACAGGATGGCGCCTTTATGCATGGTACTGACGTAAAGAAAAATTCGCAAGATGAGTTGTTTATCAAAGGTGCCAGCTATACTACCTGCAATCTTGAAGAACCACATTTTGAAATTAAATCGACAAGACTTAAAGTGATCCCAGGCAATAAAGTGGTCTCAGGACCATTTAATATGAGGTTTCGTGACCTGCCTACACCTCTTTTCTTTCCTTTTGGAATGTTTCCTCAACCCAAAGAAAAGTCCTCAGGTATCATTTTTCCCTCATATGGTGAAGAACGTAGAAGAGGCTTCTTCTTACGCGATGCCGGATATTATTTTGCAATTAATGATTATATAGACGCTAGAGTGACCGGAGATATATATTCTAAAGGAGGGAATGCACTTAGTATAAACTCTAATTACTTTAAAAGGTACACTTACCGAGGAACTTTGAATTTTTCTTATACCAGGACGGTTACTGATGAATTAGAATCTGGTTTAGAAACTAATGATTATAGAATCAGATGGAATCACAGTCCTCAATCAAAAGGAAACTCATCATTCTCAGCATCAGTTAATGCAGCTACTCAAAGTTATAATCAAAACAACAACCTTGTTGTAGAGGACTTTTCACAGTCTATTAACTCACAGCTTTCTTCTAATCTTTCTTATAGAAATTCTTTAAGCGGGTCGCCTTTTAATATGTCTCTAAACGTTCGCCACAACCAAAACCTACGGACTGAAATCGTAAATCTAACCGTACCGGATTTTACCTTAAATATGAACAGGATCTATCCTTTTAAGAATTTGGTGAAATCAAGTAGGTCACCTCTTTCTAAATTGAACTTTAGTCATAACTTCGTTGCAAGGTATGAGGTAACTAACGCTCCGATCAATGACGGAGCATTTAGCAGTTTTACCATTGCAAATGAAGATCCACTGGCAGATTCTGTGTTGTCTTTCAATGTGGACAATCTTGATTTGATACTTGATAGATCCAAACTAGGCGGAAGACACAACGTTCCTATCTCCACGTCAATGAATGTGCTGAAATATTTCACTTTGAGCCCATCGTTTAATTATGAGGAACTATGGTACATGCAAGAGTTGGATTACACTTTTATTGAAGAAGAAAATGCTGTAAGGATAGATACGGTAGAAGGGTTTAGCAGAGCTGGTAGTTGGTCTACGGGAGCTTCATTAAATACTCGATTATACGGTTATGTGGGATTTGGGGATGGCAAGATACAAGCTATCAGACATGTGATGACACCAAGTGTTTCTTTTAGTTTTAGTCCTGATTTTTCGGATCCTAGGTATGGCGTATATCGAGAAGTACAGACGGATACTTCCGGAACTACCAGAATACTCAGTCGCTATGAAGGATTCGTCTTTGGCTCACCAAGAGGAGGAGAAAGTAAGACGCTCAGTTTTTCTGTGTCCAATAATCTGGAAATGAAAGTAGCGAGTAAGAAAGATACTGTTAGTGGCACCAAGAAAATTAAATTACTAGATAACCTAGGGTTGAGTTCGGGATACAATCTAGCCGCGGATTCATTTAAATTGAGTAATATAAGTGTGAATGCCAGAACCTCATTCTTTAACAATAATATCTCCTTAAACTTTACCGGAACACTTGACCCTTATGAATATTTGCTCATCTCTGAGAGTACCGGATCAGATGGGTCCAGGACTGTCCAGCAAAGAAGGCTGGATCGTTATACCTGGAATAATGGAAATGGAATCGGTCGCCTTACTAATATGAACGTCTCAGTAGGGATGAATCTATCTCCAAGGGGTAGCAGATCTAGCAACAATAGCAATGGAGCCTACGATGAATCGGATGCAATTCGCCAAGGGACAGGATTGGCTCCACCAGATGAAAACGTTAACTTTGAAGGATACACCGACGAAGAACAAGAGGAGATTCAACGAATTCAAAATAATCCAGAAGAATACGTTGATTTTGATGTTCCCTGGACATTACGCATGCAGTATTCAATCAATCGTTCAAGGACAGGTTTTCAAGAACCGACTATTCGGCAAAGTTTTCAATTCAGCGGTTCTTTGAGCCTTACTGACAAAACACAAATTACTTTCAATTCCGGATATGATTTTGAAACTAAAGATTTCACTACAACACGTATCGGGGTGAATAGAGACTTGCATTGTTGGACCATAAATTTCGACTGGGTACCCTTTGGGAGATTCCAGTCATACTTCTTTTCTATACGGGTAAAATCCTCACTCCTTCAAGACTTAAAACTTGAAAAAAGAAGGAACTTTCTTGACTTCTTCAACTAAGTTTTTAATCAATTCAATATCAGAAAATTGTAAAAAAGCATTGTAACTTCTTCAAAAGTCTGATTCCCCTATGATTTAAGGCTTTCTTTTTTACAATTTTTAAGATTTTTTCAAAGCTATCCTTACCCACCTTAATCAATTTTTTAACAAACAAATCATGCTTATGAAAAATTTTTTCTTTTCAATGATTGTGTGCCTTTTGGTAAGTATGCAAACTCTTGCACAAAAGACGGTATCCGGAACAGTCACCGATGACTTAGGTGATGGCCTGCCAGGAGTGAATGTGCTCATCAAAGGGACAACAAATGGTACTCAGACCGATTTGGATGGAAACTATCGATTGACTGTCAACAATGGAGACCTCTTGGTTTTCTCTTATGTTGGTTTTGAGACTCAGGAAGTGGATCCTGGCGCCAGGACAGTGATAGACATTGCCATGGGAGGAGCTACCGAGCTTCAGGAAATCGTTGTAACTGCTATTGGAATTGAGCGAAATAAAAAATCTCTGGCGTATTCAGTAGGCAGTTTGGAATCGGAAAAGATCCAGCAAATTTCCGAACCAGATGTTCTTCGTTCTATGCAGGGTAAAATCCCGGGAGTTCAAATTTCAGGTTCTTCAGGCGCACCAGGCAGTGCTACCAAAATAACGATCAGGGGCAACTCTTCTATTTTCGGCGATAACGACCCACTATTTGTTATTGATGGTATACCCTATAACAATACGCAATACAATACTAGTAATCAGCTAGTGGGTGGAGGAGCTTACAGCACACCTTTGTCTAACTTAGATCCCAATTCTATTGCGTCCATTAACGTGCTAAAAGGAGCTGCTGCAGCTGCTCTTTATGGTTCCAGAGCAGCAAACGGAGTTATTTTAATAACCACAAAATCAGCAAGTGGCGGATTATCAAAAAAAGGGTTGGAAGTACAGGTGAGTTCTTCTTATTCAGTGGAAGATATCGCCAACTTACCAGACTATCAAAATATTTATGGCAATGGCTCTGAATTCAATTTTCAGAATTCAAATGGCTCTTGGGGACCTGCTTTCTCAGAACTTGATTCCATCCCCATGTGGGGTACCTACGCAAACGCTTTTCCCGATCTCCCAACTAATATTCCATATG
This sequence comes from Bacteroidota bacterium, assembly GCA_038746525.1. Classification (GTDB taxonomy): domain Bacteria; phylum Bacteroidota; class Bacteroidia; order Cytophagales; family Cyclobacteriaceae; genus Ekhidna. The sequence continues at coordinate 20,694 of JBCDKO010000038.1, read as the reverse complement.
AGGCGGATCCTGATAATGTGGAACAGCTATTTAGAAAAGGAAGTGTAATTGAAAACTCCATCCAAGTAACAGGAGGGAATGGTCAGTCTACTTTCTCTGGTGGCGTTTCCCACCTAATGCAGGATGGATATATTCCACATTCCTCCTTCGATCGGACAACGATCAATATTGGAGCCAGAACACAACTTGATAACGGGTTCAATTTTGGTGGAACAGCTACCTACAGTACCTCCGAGCAAAATGGTCCTTTCTTTGGTGAGAATGGAGCTGCAGGAGCTGAAGTAGCATCTTCTTTCGCCCGTACACTGTGGCTTGGAAGAACCTGGAGTAGTGATCTTCCATACGAAACCCCATCTGGCGGTAATGTTTTCTACAACACCAATGCAATTGATAACCCAAGATGGTCTTGGAAAAACAATAGAGTGACTGAATTAACTGATCGTATAACCATGGCCTTCGACGCAGGCTACGATATTACAGATTGGCTAAGCGTGACCTACAAAATAGGAACAAACCAATACACCATTCGAAGAGATCAAATTTATAATATAGGATCAAATGCATTTAGCGGAAATGGTGCCATAACCTCAGAGGATATTTCTTTTGAGGAGCTAAATTCTGATTTTCTTGTGACTGCCACCAGAGATATCGGATCTAACCTTGATTTACGAGTTATCGTAGGGCAGAACTTAAACCAACGAACTACCGATAGACAATCCACTCAAGGAGTTGGTTTTGTGGTTCCAGAAATTTTTGATATCGATAATACCAGTACCGTAACACCAAATGGAGGGATTTATTCAAAAAGACGTCTAATGGGGTTGTTTTATGAAGCCTCTATTGGTTTCAATGATTATTTGTTTTTTAATACTACTGGTAGAAACGACTGGTCTTCCACACTTCCTGCCGATGAGCGAAGTTTCTTTTATCCAAGTGCATCCCTTTCGTTTGTATTCACTGAAGGCTTAAATATTGATAGTAAAATTTTGAGCTTCGGTAAATTACGCGCAAGTGCTGCTAAAGTTGGTAACGATGCCCCGGTCTATTCTTTAACTAACACTTTTATTGTAAACCAAGGACAATCAGATACAAGAATTGGGGCACAACGAGACATTGACTTTCCCATTGCCGGACAATCAGCGGCAACATTATATGATCTCGGTGCAGACCCGGAGCTTACACCTGAATTTACCACAGAGTATGAATTTGGAGTTAATCTACGCCTCTTTAAAGATCGGGTAGACTTAGACGTGACCTATTACGACAGAAACACTACCGATCAAATTGGAAATATCTCTGTACCCTCAGCTACAGGATTCCAACAGATCACCACAAACTTTGGCGATGTAGAAAACAAAGGATGGGAAGTGGGTCTAAATGTGATTCCGGTTCAAACAACAAGTGGGTTCGTGTGGAGTATGTTCGTAAATTATACTCGAAATAGAAATAATGTAATTGAACTAGCCGATGGTGTAGAACGAGTGAATATCCGAAACCTTTTTGGGGGTGGAATACGCCCAATAGCTGAACCAGGATCCCCTCTGGGCTCACTATATGGAACAAGGTCGGCAAAAGATGATGAAGGCAATATGTTAATTGATCCAAGCACAGGTTGGCAGTTTCAGGCAGTGGGAGACGAAAGATTCGGTATCATAGGAGATCCTAATCCAAACTATACGTTAGATGTTACAAACACTTTGAGTTTCAAAGGAATAACATTTAATTTCTTAATCTCCTACAAGGATGGAGGTGACATTTATTCCACAACTGTAGAGCGGCTAATGGGAAGAGGTGTGGTTGAAGATACCGAAGACAGAGAAGCATCAAGGATTATTCCTGGTTTCTTAGGTGATCCTCAAACAGGAGAACCATTACTAGATGAGAGTGGTAATAAAATTCCTAATACGATTCAAGTTACTGCTAATGATCTCTTCTTCGTGTCTGGCGGAAACAATGAATCTTTTTTTATCAATAGCGCGGACGAAGGATCTGTTTTTGATGGTACAGTGATTCGCCTTAGGGAGATTAGCTTAGGGTACGATATCCCTCAATCATTTCTCCAGAAGACGCCTTTTGGTAGTGCCAATGTTTCTATCAGTGGAAGGAATCTATGGTATTTCGCTCCTAACATTCCACACTCCACCAACTTTGATCCAGAGGTTAATGGCTTTGGAGCTTCAAATACACAAGGCATAGAATATGCGTCTGCTCCCCAATCCAAAAGATATGGGGTCAATCTAAGGTTTACATTCTAAACAGTTTAGCCATGAAGATTACATATTTATACAAATTAATTATATCATTTTTTGTAATATCAATACTAGCCTCCTGTGATGATTTTTTCGACGTTAATGAAGATCCGAATAACCCGACGGAAGCTGCACCAAACCTCTTACTGACGAGCGCGGAAGCAGGCATTGCCAGTGCAGTTGGATTTGGAAATGGATTAAGTCGATTATCATCCGTATTTATGCATCAAGCTGTAAGAAGAGGTGAAGGTGATCAATATGCCATTTTTGGTAACGATTTTACCATCGGAGCTACATGGAACTCTTTTTATACGCTTGCCCTGTCAGATCTAGAGTCTATCATTTCCACCGAAACAGAAAATGGAAATTTGACTTACGTTGGAATTGCAAAAATATTAAAGGCCTACAGCTATTCGGTGATAGTAGATGTATGGGGAAACGTGCCATTTACTGAAGCCAATAATTTAGTTGATATCAGATTTCCAGTATATGACGAAGATGCAGAAATCTATCCTCAGCTTCTGGATTTATTGGATGAGGCAATATCCGACATCAATGATGAGGAGGCTACAAACACGTTGATCCCGGCAGCAGATGATCTTATCTATGCTGGTAACACAACACTTTGGGTAAAGTTTGCCAATACTTTAAAGTTTAAGCTTCTTTATCAACTTCAGGATGTAAATACCATCACCGATAGGGATGCACAACTTGCTGCTCTAATATCAGACCCTAGTAATTTAATTAGCGCTATGGCTGAAGATTTCGAATTTTGGTATGCAGCGCCGGGACCTTCCCCGGAAAACAGACACGGGCTATTTGTATCCGAATACACTCAGGCCAATCCCGGATTTTACGTAAGTCCATGGTTATATGAAACCATGACGGGACAAAATCCTAATTTTCTTACGGGGATAACTGATCCCAGAGTACCCTACTATTGGCACAGACAGTTAACTCCAGGAGAAGATCCTGAAAATCCCTTTGAATATTTAACTACAGATGGTTTTTTAACCATCCATTTTGCGTCCACTCATCCAAACCAGGCTTCCGGACAACAATCCTCTCAAACAGTCTTCGGTTTGTATCCTGCTGGTGGATTCTACGACGACGGTTCAGGCACAAAAGTCTCCGCCTCTTCTGGAAATGGAGTTGCTCCCGAGAGAATGCTACCTTATTTTAAAGTGCTTTATATGCAAGCGGAGTTAGCACTTGCAGGTAATATTAGTGGGGATGATAGACAATTATTAAGTGACGCGATTCAAGCCTCTTTTGACAAGGTCAACCAAATGGTCGGATTAAACGGTCAACCAGAGGTTCCCAGCATTGATCAGGCCGATGTTGATATATACATCAACAATATTTTAGGTTTATATGATGCGGGTACTGATGAGCAAAAGCTTGATGTCATTCTAACACAGAAATGGCTGGCTAGCGTGGGCAATCCTACTGATGCTTACATCGACTATAGAAGAGAAGGGCATCCATTATTGTTTGATCCAAATAATTATAATGGAGCTAATCCAATTTTTAATCCAACAACAGGAACAAACCTTGCTTTTCCCTTAAGCTTGCCTTGGTTCCAATCAGATTTGGATATCAATCCAAATGCTCCGTCACAAAAAACTGTGGGTTCAGATGGAATCTTCTGGGATATTAACTAAAAATATTTTTGCAAACATCAAATAAGCATAAACTTAGAATCCTGGCATACCTACCGCCAGATGAATCGGTTCGCCGATGCGGTTGATCTCGAATTCTAGATGTGCAACATAAAATAAATTACAATACGCATGAAAAAAATATTAAATACAGTCTTAATGTCATTTTTACTTGTGATGGTTGCATCATGTGTAGATGACGAGAAGCTCTGGGAGCTGGATGATTTTGAAACAGGCGCACTGCCAAACATTCAACAAACCAGTAATGATCTTGGATTCATAGATTCATTCGATTACGATGGAACCGTAATGGAATTTACTATTGATTTTTTAATTAGTGAGGAGCAATCTGATGATGGTGGTTTTGCAGATCAAGGAGATGGACGTAGGGAAGAGAATACAGCATTTAGTGAAGTGGAATCGGTTCAACTAGAAGTTTCTTATCTAGGGACTTCGAGCGGTGGTGTTACTCAAAGTGCATTCATACAGGATATTACTTCTTGGCCAGCAACTATAACGTTGGAGGTAGATGATTTAATTGCGGCGCTTTCTTCCTTGAACTCCACCGACGACATTGACGTTGGCGACGTCTTTACTTTTATTTGTGGCGTTACACTGGTAGACGGTAGAGTTTTACCTGCTTTCGTAACAGATCCTTCAGGAAACCGTGTTCCAAATTATAGTGTGAATTTTTCAGGGACCTTGAATAATCCAGGTTATGACTTTCAGGCTATTTATTTCGTGTCATGTTCTTCCAATTTGATTCCCGGAGGGTCGGCTGTTTACGATCTAAGCACTGATGTGACTTCAACATGTTGTGGGCTTCCGCTTGGTCTCCAGCAGTCAGGAAGAACCGCTATCATAACAGATCTAGGAAATGGTAACTATCAGATCTCAGATATTCTAGCAGGACATATTGCATCGGCTAATATAGACCCTGAAGGAATCAATTTCACAGATGTTTGTTTTAATTTAACTTTATCAAATGGCCCTTCAGTACTCAATTATCTGGGTCCTGGGTCAGGAATTTCCCTCGATCAATCAACCGGAGTTTTTACAGTCGATTTAAATAATACAGGAAACGCAATAGTAGGAACAGCAACTCTTACACCACAATAAATGGTTTAACTCGTGCTACAAAGAGCCGGCCTTCCAGGCCGGCTTCTTTCATTTGCGCCTACATGGTATAAATTAGCCCGCATTATTCACCACAAATAGTAACGAGTTGATTCAAGTAATTGATTTACAGTAGTTTGATATTCATTCTGAATGATTTTTGGTTCCTCAAATTTAGGGAACGATTTTGTCCTCTCATTCGAAATCAATTACCTCATATTCAAGGTATTACCTCATCTCAATGAATAACACTCGAATTTCCCGGTTAGTAGGGTTTAAGTCGGAACGAGCCTATTCTGCAATAATCATTATCCGAATATTCAAGCATAAAACGGAAAAGACTTTATTGGTTACTTCATAATATGGATCTTGATTTTTTTGAAGATCTGTAAGGTATTGCATTCAAAAAGTACGAAACACTTCATAACATATTTAAAATGACAAATTATGCTGACTCACAATATTCGATAACTCCTTCTTTGATTCTTTTAAAGGTTTCTTTCATGATTTCTCTATCTTCTTCGAGGAGCGTAATTCTGAAACCAAAAAGTTTTGATGCAAAGGACGAAACAGGAACTACGCAGACCTGTTTGGCTGCTAAGAGGAAGTAAACAAATCGCTGGTCCATTGGCATACTTGGTTGGAGCCAGTTTTCAAGTAAGCTCTTAATCTCAGGATTGTAGATTTCAAGTTTCTGACAGTCATTTAAGACTCCTTCTTTGAAGATTATGGTATTGTAGAATGCACCGTTAGTACGATTGAAAGTGACGTAAGAGATATCGCTTAATGCCTCTTCCATAAACTGACTCTTTTCCCCAATTTTTAAGTTAGTTTCTTCAATGACGGATTCATACTCCGGATGGGACATGATTAAAGGAATAGCTCTCTGAGGCAGGCGTGTGCTACTCACTTCTATCATTTTGGCATTGTCTATGGTTTCACATAATAAACTGAATTCTTCGTCCAACTCACGGTTGTAATACTCTGTCCAACCGCATCTGGCACCTGGCCAGGGGAACTCTTTGGAAATTCCCTTTAATGAAATTCCAGGTACATCTTCTATGATTTCAGCTAGTGTACATTTTTTCGCACCATTATAAATCAAATTCATGTAAATTTCGTCGAAAACCAGAAAAAGAAGGTACTTTCTTGCTATTTCCACAATTCCTTCTAGAAGCGCCTTTGGATACACCATCCCAGTGGGATTATCTGGATTGATGACCATGATGCCGACAATATTGGGGTTGTATTTTACCTTAAGTTCCAAGTCGTCAAGGTCAGGGTACCAGTTGTTATTTGGGTCCAGCTCATAGGTAATCGGATGGTGATTGGCATGAGCAGCTTCTGCTGAGGAGTGAGTAGAGTAGGCCGGAGATGGGCCTATCACCCTGGCGGTAGGCCGAAGATATTGGTAGATTTTTTGTATTGCATCACCAAGGCCATTGAAAAAAGTGATGTCGCCAGGTTTTATTTGAACTCCTCCTTTAGAATTATTCCGCTCTGCAAGAAACTGACGGGTTTCAAGTAATCCTTTAGAATGACTGTAGCCATAGGTTTCGTCCCGTAATGTGAGCTCTGAGATAATGGCTTTCATCCACTTTGGAATACTCACGTGTTTTTGGATAGGATCACCAATATTTTCCCAATAAATCGTTTCTCCAAGGTGTTGAAGTTGCTCAGCTTTTTTTACAATTCCTCTTATCTCGTAGGATAGTTCGCTCGCTCCCTCACGTAATAGAAGTTGCCTCATAGTTAAAAAAAGGCAAAAGTAGAATTTATGTATTTGAGATTCTAGAGGGTCTAAAATGATATTTTCAATAATCCATTTATTATCTTTTTCCATGACTGAGTCACTTTGCAACTAAGTATACGACAGCTACAGCAGATATCACTTAAGGGCATCTCTAAAAACGGAGTTTAACAGCGTTAAATAAGTATTTTGATAACGAAGTATCAGGAAAAAAGATCATCTCAAAAATTGAAAGTGGGTTTTTAGAGGTGCCCTTAAGTCTGAATTTTTCAATTAATAGAAATAGATTCAAAGAATCCTTTGAAAATCCGCCTTTTGGCCCGACTCTTCGCTACTCAACATTTCAAAAGCTTCATTTAAGACCAGTAAGCTACGTTTTTGAAATTCCGAGAGCCTTGATTTGAACCAAAAATCCAGTTTTGCAAAGGATTCTTAGAGTTATTCTTCGGATTAATTCATTCATTTAGGATATCACCCAAGACGTCTATTATATAATTCTTAACTATTTATTACGGTCATTCATTTTCTTTTACTAGATACCATGGCTAGAAGGGTTAAAAAGCCTAGATCGGGGCTTCTATTGATTGTCAATTCCTGTAATTTCACAACTAATTTTCTTCCTGTAGATATATAGAATCGGGGCCATTTTACACCCAATAAAAATCTGGCGCTTTCTTTTCTTTAGGATAAATTTCATCCAGAGTATTTCCATCATACAATCTTCCATTTTTCATCACATAAGTGATGGTCTTCGAATTTCGTATATCCTCTAATGGATTTTTATTCATTATGGCTAAATCCGCAATTTTTCCTTCTTCTATTCAGCCAAGGTCTCCACATAAACCAATCGCTTTTGCTCCGAGGATGGAGCAACTTTCAAAGCATCATGTGCTGGCATACTTCCGGATTGTGTAGCCCATAATTCCCAATGATATCCAGGACCTTGTAATTGACCGTGCACCTACTCCTAAGATACCACCGGCTTTGACCAAATCACCCATAAATTCACTATGGCGTGAAAAGATGTATTCTTCCTCAATAGAACCAAGCCCTTCTTCTCTTGGACTTTTGATCCAGTTCTCTTTTAGGTGTGAAGTAATTGATTTTGGAATCTCCTTACACATCTTCGTAGAATAGTACTATTGAACTAGGCTCTTAATAAATATGGGAAATGAAGTTTTAGCGTGCATATGAGCACATTTGGATTTAGAAATCTGCTGATTTGTAGTGCTTGATTTATCTAAATAATCTATTTTCTTTGTTTGCAGCTTCCCAGAACTAAAGCCATTCCGGAAGTGATCGGAGTGGCTCTTCCACCTGATATCGAGAGTGTACAAATCTCCCATCATATCAAAAATGATTTCTTGTTCGTTGGGATGAACATTAAGGGAAATCCATATACTTTCAGTTGTTTTTAATTGAAGTTTACCTTCTGGTTACAAAAGAAGCCTTTTTTGGTTGCTTTTTTTTGGTGCTATCGTTCTCTGATTTTTCTTCTTCTTGTGCTAAAGAGATTGCACTTATCAAAAGAAGCAGTATGATTAAATAGTTTTTCATTAGATTGGATATGTTGTTAACTTTAATTTACGCTCTTATAAGAAATCTGATAGAAAAATTACACAAATAGACGGAATTATATAGATAAAACAATCTCAGGGATGACACGGTGTCCGCCATTATACCAATGAAGTTCTGGTTCTTTGCCTAATGCTTTTTTGACCACCCCATTTTGTTGGGCAACGATTTCTTTTTTGAAAAAATGGTCTTCTTTTGATATATAATAAAAGATTTTCTCATCACCCTTCAGGTATTTCCAATCCTCAGTATCGGTGTCTGGTGGGAAAGTCCCCGCCCATATGATCATTTTTTGGAAAGGGATTTTTGCGTGGGCTGCGTAACGACCCATTGTGGCAGAGCCTTGAGAGAATCCAAAATAGACGAGCTGTTTCCCGGAAATATCAAATTGATTTAGTACTGCATCAATGTAGGAGCACTGATTTTCAATTTCTGTCAAACGATCCTCTTTCGTCATCCACGATGCACCTACGCGTCCATAAACACCCTTAAGATAATATTTCGAAAGTCCTTGGGGTGCTATAATAAAATTCTTCATCAAATCTAACTTCTCGAACTTTTTAATAAAATATTCCGCTAATTGTCCGTATCCGTGGAATACAAGCCATATACGTTCCGTCTTATTGGATAGCTCACCTAAAGAATAGTAGGGAGCTTTGCTGGAAAATTTTAGATACCTCACCATTGTTTATTTATTGTTGTCGAAAAATATGATTAAGAAATGAGGATACTTTTGTCTATAATATTAATAGTTTTTTCTTTTTTAGGGCACCTCTAAAAACCCACTTTCAATTTTTGAGATGATCTTTTTTCCTGATACTTTCGTTATTAGAATATTTATTCAATGCCGTTATACTCCGTTTTTGACGTCTTGTCTCTGAAAAAAACGCTATCTCAAATTCTTGAACCGAGTTTTAGAGGTGTCCTTATTGTACTTCTCCAAAGAGCTCCTTGATTGGGCAGAGAAGTCTTTCAATACGATATGGTTCCGTGGTAACTCCGCGAGCATAGGGTAAATACTTTGAGGGTGAAATTTCTCGACGTGCATCAGAGATAGAAGTACAATTATTAAGATTAAAATAAGCGGTAGTTTCCATTCTTTCTAAAATGTTCGGTGGAAAGGTGTATTTGATGTTCGTGTTTAAAATACTTTCGTTTGCTTACTTCGAATAGATTTTTAATCATTGAAGCAATCTTCCCCTCCCCTTTTATCCTCCTACCAAACTGACTGTCATTCACGCTACCATCATGCAGCTCCTGAACCTGGTTCCAGATTTTATTCGCTCGGTCAGGAAATGTTTTTATGACCCAATCCTTGAAAATTTTATGGACTTGACCGTTTAACCTCACTACGGTGTAACTGGCAAATTGGGCACCAGCATTTGACGCAGCTTTTAATATAGTTGGCGTTTCGTGATGATTGAGTCCTGGAATAATGGGTGCATTCATGATTCCGACGGGAATATTCCTAGAAGCTAGAAGCTCAATAGCTTTTAATTTTTTTGCAGCACTGGCTGTTCTAGGCTCTAACAATCTTCGCAAATCTTCATTTAATGTGGTAATAGAGAAAACAACACTGACGAGCTGATTATCGGCTAGTTTTTTTAAGATATCAAGATCTCTTGTAATAAGTGCATTTTTTGTAATGATCCCTACCGGATTATGATACTTCTCAAAGACATTAAGCAAGCCCCTGGTTATTCTGTATTTCTTTTCTAATGGCTGGTAGCAATCAGTATTGCCGCTCAGCATAATTACTCTAGGCTGGTAAGAGGTTTTCAAAAACTCTTTTTCTAAAAGGATGGGAGCTTCTTTCTTTACTATGATTTTTGTTTCAAAATCAATACCCGAGCTAAATCCCCAGTATTCATGGGAGTTCCTTGCGTAACAATAAACACAGCCATGCTCACAGCCCTGATAAGGATTAATACTACTGCTAAATTGGATATCAGGGCTTTTGTTTATTGAGATGATCTTTTGAGGTGATTCATAATACACCTGAGTTTTGGGTGTATTGAGAAGGAGTTCTTCATCCATTCCATCCGGATCATCCATCGAAATGTATTGACTTTCAAACTTATTAGCAATGTTGATTTGAGCGCCTTTTCCCTTCAGATATTCCATGAAGGAAAATTACTAATTTTTTTAGTAATTTGGCGCTTTCGATAATACATATGCGGAAACTAATCCCACCAAAGCTCCCATTAAGTGTGATTCCCAACTTACTCTTGCATCGAATGGGAACAATCCGTAGATCATACTACCGTAAAAGAAAATTATAACTGTACTGATCAATACGGATTTGAAGTTCCTTCTAAAAAGACCATGAAATACTAGAAAAGATGCTATTGCGTAAATAAGGCCAGAAGCTCCAATGTGATAATATGGTCTTCCAAATATCCAAACCAGAATATTGGTAAAGAAATAGGAGTACAAGAAAACTCTAGATGCAATCTTGGGATAGAAAAAATACAAAGAACTTCCGAGCGCCAGAAGTGGAACGGTATTGGACATGAGATGATTGAAACTTCCATGTAAAAGAGGTGCAGCAAGAATCCCAATCAAGCCACTCTTGCTGCGGGGATAGATGCCAAATGATCCAAACTCTAGCGGCAAGTAAGACTCTAAGGTGAAGATCAGCCACATAAAAAAACATAACCTTAGAGGAGGTACTATTCCAGTTCTGTTCATTCATTTAGATAAAAACCCTGATCTGAGAACTCAGATCAGGGTTTTCAAAATTTTTTATTTATATCATGATGGATCATTAATCATTCTCAACTCCATCAGCTTAGCCTCTTCATAGCTGATAGAAAGATAGCCAAGAACCCCACCAGAGGCTTCCGCTATTTTTTTTGCCAGGTCTTTTAGACTAGCATGAAGCTTAATACCAAAATTCTTATCAATTTTTGGCAATATGAAATTCAACTTTCTTAATTCAATTGATACTGCTTGTGTTCTCTCTTCTGTTCCCGCAGGCAATGAACTGGACCATTTACTAAAAGAGTTTTCAAACCTCTCTCCCACCAGTTTGTAGTATGCCGCTAGTTGCTCCCTCGCCCTGCTTTGTCTATTTCTTGCGATATCAATAGCTTGATTTTTTTCTGTCTTATCTATTTTGCCATCAGCACCGGCAATTAAAATTGCGACTAAAACCGGTGCATTTAGTAAAACCTCAATTTCGTCTTCCCTTAGAGATTTAAATTCTGGAATCATGCTTATTAATTCAGTTTTCGAGCGAAAATACTAAAATATATTTGTGTGAAAGTTGGTTTTCGATTTTCAGTCGTTTTTTAGATTTTAAAGAAATTTTGTTTTCTAAGTCACTAAATTGAGGAGTAAAGTTCTAACTATGGTTAAAATTGATTTTTCTTATCTGGATGTTCTAGCTGAAGGGGATGATGAATTTAAAATGGAGTATTTGGATACCTTTGAAAGCAATTACAAATCTCTCACTGAGAAGATGATGAATGAATTGAAAAGCAAAGATTTTGTGGCTCTAGGAAAAACTGCTCATCAACTTAAACCCACAGCAAAGATGATTCAAATACCTTGTAGTGAAGAGCTCGAGCATCTTCAGCACAACCCTAAAGAAGCTACAAAAGAAAGAGTACAGGCTATTAGGGATGAATGTGAGGATGCCTTTGTTCAGCTAAAAAAATGGGCAGAGGCCTGAATTAATTTATTATCAGTTCTATTCTCTCTCCTAAGTACCTAGGCTTGCGTTGTAGGATATACAAATCCAAAACAGACATTGTCCTGGCAAAAACTTCTCTTATGGCAAGCAAATTACCAATAGGACCACCATCATCTGCCGAGACGGCGACAGCATTTATTCCAAAGTATTTTGCAATAAATAAAGAGCGATAGCAATGAAATTCTTGTGTCACTATAGTGATTGATTCTTGACCGAATACTTCTTTCGATCTTACTACTGAATCCAGTGTTCGAAAACCTGCATAATCCAGGGACACTACTGTATCTGAAATCTCCAGTTCATTTAGCGCATTGAGCATATCAACGGGCTCGTTGTAGTACTTTGAACCATTATCTCCACTTAACAGTATGTGCCTGATTGATCCTTGCCGATGCAGGGCCGCAACAGTGTACATACGCTCTTTGAAAAAACGATTTTCTTTTCCAGATGATGTAAGCTTACTGGTACCCAGCACTAACGCCACTTCGTTGAAAGGAACATTGCTAAGATCATAAATATTGTTTTTAGCTATATGAATGATCCATATATTCGTTCCTAGAATAAACAAAAAAATGGTTAAAACCATCGATACTAGAAGTTTGGTGATCTTTTTTTGCTGTATCAGGGTAATTCAAGCTTTTAGTTCCAAAATTTTATTCACTTCTTTGGTAATCTTTTGATATTGCTTACTCTGCTTTAAGCTTCAGTATTATTCTTCACTAATCAGTGCTTAAAAACTAGTTGCTCCTTTTAAAACAGTTACACAGATGCTGTATTTAAGCAAGAAGTTAAGCTTTTTGCAAATTTAATTATAAGGGTGTATAAAAACCATTGGCGTTCTTACTTCATTCATAAGTAATCCATTTACCTTTGAATCAAAATAAATGGCTGATTTTTAAATCAAATCCCAATCATAAATGAACATTGAAGATAATAATCATTATCGTTAGACTAAGTGTTCTCTGTGTGAAAGTATTTTAACAGAAAAATAAGAGGAAACACACCCCTTATACCTGCAATAACAGCAGTAATGAGAAAAAATTAAAACACAGCTATTTATTACATATCAATGTTGTTTAGTTAAGCATTATTTTCATAACGGTTTATAATTTTGATAATAAGATCTTTTTGGCTTGTGTATCCTGGGATTCGATCGGTCGGGGCGTATAATTTCTCTGGTGTGATAACCCATGCTATCGAATGCTTCGATGGAGTCTCTGATTCTTTTTCTTCCCAAAAGAGGACGACCCATATCCACCATAGTGGCCAGTGGATGGTATTCCACGGTGGATTGACATAAATATGTTGCAGCGCAGCCGCCAATGCGGCAAGGTGACTTCTGGTTTTAGTAGGGATTTTTGCTTCATTAATGGGCGTGTAGCCCAGGGCGAGTGGAGGGTCAAAGGAGTTGCGCATGGTTGGAGAGGTTTTTAATAAAAAGAGCTGCTTGCAAGAGAATCAAATACCCCCAAATTTCACCCATTATTAACAAAAAAATGAACGGGCTTCTTCCACACAAAACCTGAAAAATCAGCCTTGGAAATAGTCAAAAGAACGGTGAATCTAGCCGAACGAAATGGCCAATTTCACAGAAAAACCTCACCGGGAATGAAACCTACTATTTTTTAGGCAACCAAAATCGATGAAAATGGCATGATCAACTTTTTTCTTGATTTAGATTCAAGTCCAACAACAGCATAAATCCGACTCCCTCATGATGAAATAACCATTTTTATCTTTTTCTTACAGACACTACTTATATGGTTGGGTTTATCAATACTCTTCAAAAAACCAAATGTAGAGGATCTGGCATGAGACGTTATACTTTATGAATGAAGTTTGCTGATAGTCTGAGACTAACTTTCGGAACACCTTTATAACTTTCCACGATCATAAGGTCCCGTTCTCTCCAAACAAACCCAACTGATTCTTTTCCTCCTTTTTCACTTCAGTTCTCACTTCATTTTTAATAGAATCCAAATCAATTGTTGGCTTCTCTGATTTCACCAGCGATATAGAGAGCACCTGTTGAATGGGGAGCTTATTGCCCATAGCTTTCCATCCTTTAATATCGATAAGATTCATAAGATCCAGTTTCTTTGTTTCATGCTTTCTACCGTCTTTATACTTCACTTCTACATTTGTATTGATTCCTTTAGAGATAAAAAAGAGCTTTGAACTTCGAGCTTCTGTAACAAAAGAAAATCGCTTATTCAATGTATTAGTTTCGATGACGAAACGCTTAACGTAGTAGTTTTTACTATCACCGTCATAATGAATTGCATTAAAAGAAGAATCCTTCTCTAGTTTAAAAATACCTAAAAGGCTATTGAAATCGTAGTGATTGGTCAGTTCAAATGAAGTGGTCTCGTAACTTCCCTCTTTATAGAACACAATGATTTGATCTGCTGACTTAAAATTACCCAGATGATCTCCTCTATCTTCTCTATTCAATCTCCCTACGATAGGATCATACCAAATATCAACCCCACCAAGTGTTGATTTTCCCTCTTCTTTTAGTGTTATCTTTCTCACTGGGTATTTAGTCAATAGATTTCCTCCGGCTCCCCTTCCCTTTATTTCCAATTCAGCAAAATCAAAGTCAAAGACCTTTTTCCTGGCCTTACTGGCTTGCGTGAGTGAGATGGTAACTACTTCCGCTTCGCCATTAGGATTTGCACTAAAATAGTGGACTTTTCCCTTGCCCCCCTTGGTGAGATCATAAGCTCTATCACGCGTTATCGTAAGTACCTGAAACCTTTTGATATAGCTATTTCCGGACTTTGCATCTACATAGGCCATATTGTAAACCATGCGTTCATCATTCTTTTTAAACACACCAATATATAGAATATCCTTACCAACAAATGCTTTATCCTGGATTTTGATTACCACACACTTAGCATCTTTAGTAAATGCTATGATATCATCAATATCCGAACAGTCACAGACAAATTCATCTTTCTTCAGTCCATAGCCAATGAAACCGTCCTTTCTGTTAACATAAAGCTTTGAATTGTTTGCTGCTACTACCGTCGTATTAATCGTATCAAAACGTGTGATCTCTGTTTTACGCACTCTTGCCTTTCCATACTTATCCAACAATTTTTGATAATACTCAATTGCGAATTTGGTAAGGTGATCGAGATCATAATCTACCTGTTGTATTTTCTCATTTAATTCTTTGATTTGTGCTTCAACTTTGCCCGTATCAAATCGTGTGATGCTGCTTAGCGGTTTATCAATTAGTCGCTTATAATCATCATTGGTTATTTCCCGGTAAAAGATATGAAAGAACGGAGTAAATAAAGTGCTCAGCACGTCATAACACTTCTTAAGGTCTTCCGAATTTTCATATTCCGGATGTTTATACATTCCTTCGTTGATGAAAATCTTAAGCAGGTTGGTAAAGAATATTTTCTCTTTAAGTTCCGCTTTTTTTATCTCTAATTCCTGCCTTAACAGGTCAAGTGTTTGATCAACCGATTGCTTTAGGATATCTGTGATTCCTAAAAATTGCGGTTTATCATTAACGATAACACATGCATTGGGAGATATTGAGATTTCGCAATCCGTAAAAGCGAATAGGGCGTCCATGGTTATATCCGGGGAGGTTCCCGTGGCCAGACTTATTTCTATCTCAATATCAGCAGCTGTATTATCTACGACTTTCTTAATCTTAATTTTACCTTTATCGTTCGCTTTAACAATCGATTCTATCACGGAGGAGGTAGTAGTGCCATATGGAATATCTCTGACGATGAGGGTGGATTTATCGCGCTCTTCAAGATTTGCCCTTACGCGTATTTTACCTCCTCTTTTCCCATCATTATAATCACTTACATCTATTTTTCCTCCGGTAAGAAAATCAGGATATAGGTTCACTTTTTTACCCTTAAGCATGGCCATACAGCCTTCTAAGATTTCACAAAAGTTATGAGGAAGCATTTTAGTAGACAACCCTACTGCAATACCTTCCACGCCCTGAGCCAACAATAACGGAAACTTAACCGGAAAAGTAACGGGTTCCTTTTTTCGGCCGTCGTATGACAATTGCCACTCAGTGGTTTGGGGGTTATAAAGTACTTCCAGTGCAAACTTTGAAAGCCTTGCTTCAATGTACCTTGGAGCTGCAGCAGGATCGCCTGTTCTGACATCTCCCCAGTTTCCCTGTGCATCAATAAGCAAGTCTTTTTGTCCGAGGTTGACAATCGCTTCTGAGATAGACGCATCGCCATGAGGATGGTATTGCATCGTACTGCCGATGATATTCGCTACTTTGTTGTATCTACCATCATCCATCTCTTTCATGGCATGCAGTATGCGCCGTTGCACTGGTTTAAGACCATCGTCAATTGCAGGAACTGCGCGCTCCAGAATGACATAGGACGCATAATCCAAAAACCAGTTTTCGTACATCCCTGATAAAGGAATTACATCCTGCAATTCTTCTTCGTTTTCGTGTTCTTCTCCCATTATTTATTTATAGTGTTACTAATGAGGTAATATGCGACGACCATTAGCACTGAAACCAACATTACCCACCAGGAAGTATTTATTGGAAAATCTTATCATCATCTTTTAACCAAGTAGCAATTTTTAATGCTCCAAAAAAAGCTAAACCCAGAGGTAACGCTATCTGCAAAATGATGTATAAAAAAGTCGCTCTAACAATCCTCTTAATCACGCTACTTAGCTTCAAACCTCTTTGAAATATTTTTGTAATACCCCAAAAACAGGCAGAGCCAACAACTCGACCAACTTATACATCGCTACACGAATTTTAAAGCTATCCATTTATCATTCTTCCATCAGTGATTTGCATGTCTGATACTCTCCAATAGCTAAACGCTTTCTTCTTCTCCAGACTGATGAGTTATCTTTACTTTTTCAAAAATTGACTTGTTGAATTTTTTACACTTCATAATAATTTACTCTAATAGAAACTCAATCGAAACGACTCAATGCATTTGAAGAAATAGTCTCATCATTATATGCTCTATGCGCTTTTCGAATTAATGATCTGATCCAATTAAGCTCTTTGTCTATCTTCTTAAAATTTAAAGGATACCAAAGTGAAGGTTTACAAATCACTTCGTTGCCAAACTGATCATGATGATAAAGTCGAAATTTATAAAGCCCATCTAAGCTTAAAATCTCAACATCTCGTACTTGGTAAAAAGGAATTTGGATTTCGTAATCTCCTTCTTTAACATAGAGGTTTTTGCTATCATAAGATACCTCCTTGATTTTATTTAGAAAAGCGTTAACCCTAGGGTAATAACCAAATAGCAATCCTGCAAAATATCCCAAAGCGATAAGCCAGCTAAACAACGTGCCGTTTAACCCCATAGTGATAAAACATATAAACAGGAAAACTGAAATAGTGATAACAGCTAATATCTTATACCGCTTGATCGAAGAAATCGACAAAGATTTTGACCTTTCCATTTAGGCAGCAACCTCTTCTTCAATCAAATCTTTCTCTACTCTTAGCTTATCAATGATAAATTGTTGACGGTCAGGTGTATTCTTACCCATGTAGAATTTGAGCAGATCTGCTATACTCGTATCCTTCTGAAGGATAACAGGCTCCAATCGAATGTCTTCTCCAATGAATCCTGCGAACTCGTTAGGGGAAATCTCTCCCAGCCCTTTAAATCGTGTAATCTCGGGCTTATTTCCAAGTCTTGACACGGCTAACTGTTTTTCTTCT
The DNA here is from genome assembly GCA_038746525.1 of Bacteroidota bacterium. Classification (GTDB taxonomy): domain Bacteria; phylum Bacteroidota; class Bacteroidia; order Cytophagales; family Cyclobacteriaceae; genus Ekhidna. The sequence goes on along the minus strand of JBCDKO010000038.1, from coordinate 2,930 downwards.
TCTGAATAGCAATAAACAGTTTCTCTTTTGTTTCTCACTCTAAACAATGGAGTGTCCAAGATGAAAACATGATTGCTTCTCACCAATTCTGGAAAGAACTGTAAAAAATACGTCAATAATAGCAATCGAATGTGCATTCCATCCACATCTGCATCAGTAGCGATGACAATTTTTCGGTATCTGAGTCCTTCCAATCCATCTTCAATGTTCAAAGCGTGTTGAAGCAGATTGAACTCTTCATTTTCATACACCACTTTTTTAGTATGTCCGAAACAATTGAAGGGTTTTCCTCTCAAAGAAAAAACCGCTTGAGTTTGCACATTTCTGGACTTAGTGATGGAGCCACTAGCAGAATCACCTTCTGTAATGAAGATCATTGTTTCATCTTTTGCTTCATCGTTCCCTTTTTTATCATTGAAGTGTATGCGGCAGTCCCTCAATTTTTTGTTGTGTAAATTGGCTTTCTTCGCTCGCTCATTTGCCAATTTTTTTATTCCTGCGATCTCCTTTCGCTCTCTTTCTGATTGTTGGATTCGCCTAAGTAATGCGTCTGCAGTTTCGGAATGTCTATGTAGATAGTTATCTAGCTCAGTTTTGATGAAATCATTAATAAAAGTCCGCATGGTAGGTCCATTTGGCCCGACGCTCTGAGAACCTAACTTTGTCTTGGTTTGGCTTTCGAAAACCGGTTCTTGCACCCTTACGGCAACTGCCCCAACCACAGCAGACCGTATATCCGCCGCGTCAAAATTTTTACTATAAAACTCTCTAATCGTTTTGACGATCGCTTCTCTAAGTGCGGCTAAATGTGTTCCTCCCTGAGTGGTGTATTGGCCATTGACGAAGGAATAATATTCCTCACCGTACTGATTTGCGTGAGTGACTGCCAACTCAATATCTTTTCCTTTCAAATGAATGATTGGGTACCTTATGTTTTCTTCATCTGTTTTTCGGGCTAGCAAATCTTTAAGCCCGTTTTCAGAGTGATATTTCTTGCCGTTTAAAATAACAGTAAGGCCAGAATTAAGATAGGCGTAATTCCACATGAGGTTTTCCAGATATTCCGGGATGAAATGAAAGTTCTTGAAAAGCGAACTATCCGGTTCAAAGACCGTCCTGGTCCCATTGCGCTGTTCAGACTTTTCTATTTTCGCATCACTCCTGATTTCTCCCTGTTCAAACTCAACCTGTTTTGTTTCTCCATCCCTAAAACTCTGAACTTTGAAATAATTGGAAAGGGCATTGACAGCCTTGGTTCCCACACCATTTAATCCGACTGACTTTTGGAAGGCTCCTGAGTCATACTTCCCCCCTGTGTTTATTTTGCTTACACAATCAACTACTTTGCCCAAAGGAATACCTCGCCCGTAATCCCGAACGGTGACTCGGTGATCCGTCACTTTCGCTTCGATAGTGCGACCGTAGCCCATCATATGTTCATCAATACTGTTATCAATGATCTCCTTTACCAATACATAGATACCATCATCCGGTGAACTTCCATCTCCCAGTTTCCCAATATACATTCCGGGTCTTAGTCGGATATGTTCTTTCCAATCAAGAGATTTAATACTATCTTCGGTATAAACTGCTTCGGCCATTTTCTTTTCTTTCTTCTTAATTTGAATAATTCATCAAAACAAACGCCTGATTTTAAATAAGTAATTAATTCACTAGAGTAAACAAGTAAGCAATTACTTTTCATTCAAGAGTTACATTTTCTTAATGAGTATAATTTTGAATTATTCAGGCTGAATATTTTATAAATCATTCAACAAAGAAATGATAAAAAACAATATAGATAAGCAGCGAAGTCTCTTTAATGTACACCTAAACTTGAAACACCCTAATTCAATAAGCTGTAAAAGAGATGGTTTTATGTTTTTTTAAATACTAAAAAAATTAGTCCTATTAGCCAAACGACTAATAAAACCGGACCAATGAAATTAAGATAATTGTAGCTAGATGGGCTGATATGGGTGGAATTGTTCCAGACTCCTACAAAACCTATGAGCAGCGTAAGGTAGAAATTGACAATGAATATAAGTAAACTCAGCCATGCTTTTGTTGATCCGTGCCATGACTTGAATCCCTGATTTATTATGAGTCTGAGGAGAATATTTACTGCAATAAACACCACCAATACTTGATAAAATAACGTCTGTTTATGAATGGATGCAAGTCCTTCAATATTGAGATCTACACTTATTGGTAAGTAGGCATAAACCAGCAGAAGTATAGCTGCAAAGAGTAGCGTGGAAAAAACAGTAAGAACCTTAAATGCTTTGATCATGAACTGTAATGAACTTATCAGATTTAAAATACGAACCAATTAAAAGTATATAACAAAATAGTTGAAGAAATGAAATCTAAAATTTTTGCTGCGCTTAATGTTTTTTCCGCTTTAGCCTCGGAGATTATAGTAGAATTTATTTTAGAAAAACTCAAGTAAAACATTCTGTTTTCCTATTCGCTCTAAGTGGATTATTATAATCTATCTCTAAAAAAGTACTGGCCTACCCATCATCGTAATTGCGAATGCAAGTCAAAGGAATCTCTCATGGATTTCTTGCGCACTTTTTATCCCTGATTACTTTTTTTGTTGTGATTATGTCAATTGTTGCAGATATTGTAAGAGTAAATAAAAATTATGAATTGCGGAATTACGGTTATTAACTAGTGTCTCTAAGAAAACAGTGTTTTTTGAAAGAAACGATATCTCTAGCTCGTAGAGCGTGTTTTTTTGAAATTTCGATAACAAATAGTCATTGAATCTATTTTGGGGATTCTAATGAAAACGCCATAAAACCATAGGGTTACCTTCAATTCGTTCAAAATTCAAATGAATTTTTGAGAAATTAAGAAATTGATTCTAAAGTGTAAAATAGATTCGATTCATTCTTTTACTAAAAAACTATGCTGTAGGTGTC